>NZ_JAMXSG010000076.1:0-21089 GCF_024124365.1 Pseudonocardia sp. McavD-2-B | reverse complement strand
CGGGGCCCCGCGGGACGACGCGGCGCGGGTCGTCGACGCGGCCCTGGTCGTCGACGCCACCGGGGCCCCGTCGCGGCTGCGCCCCGGCCCGGCGGGCGGGACCGAGCAGACCGCGTGGGGCGTCGTCGTCGACGAGCGGGTGGCCGCGCCGGTGGTGGGGCCCGGCGAGGCCGTCTTCATGGACTGGCGCTCCCCCGGCCCGCACCGCCCGGGGTGGACGGAGTGGCCGACGTTCCTCTACGCCGTCCCCTACGGCGACGGCACCGTCCTGCTGGAGGAGACCTCTCTGGCGCGACGGCCGGGGCTGGGGCTGCCCGAGCTGCGCGACCGGCTCGCGGCCCGGCTCGCCGGGGCGGGCGTCGCCGTGCCCGACGCCGCCCCCGTCGAGCGCGTCCGCTTCCCGGTCGACACCCCGCGCGGTCCACGGCACCCCGTCGGGTTCGGGGCGGCGACCCCGCTGGTGCACCCCGCGACCGGATTCAGCGTCGCCCCCGCGCTCGGACTGGCCCCGCGGCTGGCCGCCGAGCTGGCCCGGCACCTGCCGCACGACCCCGCCGCCGCGACGACGGCGGCCCGCCGGCTGCTCTGGCCCCGCTCGGCCCGCGCGGTGCACCGCCTGCGCCGCCACGGGCTGCGCACCGTGCTGGAGATGCCGCCGCAGCTGGTGCCGGACTTCTTCGACGCGTTCTTCGCCGGCCGCAGCGGCCGCGCGTTCCTCACCGGCCGCGACGACCTGACCGGCACCCTTGCCGGGATGGCCGGCGTGTTCCGGGCCGCTCCGCCACCCGTACGAGCGCACATGCTGCGATCAGCCGCCGCATTTCACTCGAAAGGGCGATGACGGGAGGGACTCAGGACAAGTTGATCGGATACCACGTAGTAACGTCGTCGCACGCGGTGACGCCGGCCGCAGGACCGGCGACGCGCGACCGTTCCCCGGGAGGCACCTGTGTCCGCATACAAGACCATCGTCGTCGGCACCGACGGCTCGTCGACGTCGTTCGCGGCCGTCGAGCGCGCAGCCGGGGTGGCCGCGGACAGCGGCGCGAAACTGGTCATCGTCTCCGCCTACACCCCGGCCAGCCGGGAGGACACCTCGGCCGCCGAGGACGCGCTGAAGGACGAGGCCTTCCTCGTCACCGGCTGGACCCCCGCCGAGGAGGCGCTGCGCGAGGCCTCCGACCGGGCCGCCGCCGCCGGCGCGAAGGACGTCTCGACCTTCGCCGAGGACGGCGCGCCGGTCGACGTCCTCCGCAAGGCGGTCAAGGAGCACAGCGCCGACCTGCTCGTGATCGGCAACCGCGGTCTGAACACCTTCTCCGGGCGGCTGCTCGGCTCGGTGCCCGCCGACGCGACCCGCCGTGCCGGCGTGGACGTGCTCGTCGTGCACACCACGTGATCGCGTGACGTCCGAACCCGGACCACCCCGTCCGCTGCCCGACCCCGCCTCGATCGACTGGAGCGAGATCGACGACGGGGCGCTGGACGAGTTCATCCTGGGCGCGCCCCGCGAGTTCACCCGCGACGAGCTGGTGGCGGCCGCGGGGCTCGACCCGGAGGAGTCGGGGCGGCTCTGGCGGGCGCTGGGGTTCGCCGACTCCGATCCGGAGGACCGCGTCTACACCCGCGCCGACCTGGAGGCGGCCAGCACCGTCGCCCGCCTCACCCGGGACTGGCTGCCCGACAAGAACGCCCGCGAGGCGGTCGCCCGCGCGGTCGCGCAGTCGCTGTCACGGCTCGCCGAGTGGCAGATCGGCATGCTCGCCCAGGTCGCCGCCGCACACATCGGCGAGCTGACCCCGCGCGACGCGGCCCGGCTCGCCGCCGACGTGCTGCCCGAGCTGGAGTCGCTGCAGTCCTACGTGTGGCGCCGCCACCTCGCGGCGACGGCGTCGCGCTGGGTCGCGGGGGCGCAGCGGTTGGACGCCGCGCACATCGCGGCCGACACCTGGCCGCTGTCGGTCGGGTTCGCCGACATGGTCGGCTTCACCCGCACCACCCGCCGCCGTTCCATGGACGAGCTCGGCGAGATGATCGAGCGGTTCGGCTCGGTGACGACCGAGGTCATCGCGAACGGCCGCGGCCGGGTGATCAAGACCGTCGGCGACGAGGTCCTCTACGTCACCGAGCACCCCGCCGACGCCGCGGCCATCGCGCTCGGCCTGCGCGACCGGGTCCGGACCGAGCCGGCGCTGCCGCAGCTGCGGATCGGCCTCGCCCACGGCATGGTGCTGGCCCGCTACGGCGACGTCTACGGCGAGGTCGTCAACGTCGCGGCCCGGCTCACCTCCGAGGCCCGCCCGGACACGGTGCTGGTCGACAAGGAGATGTTCGAGTCGCTGCGCGACGACCCGCGCTTCGACCTGCGGCGGATCGCGACACTGCACACCCGCGGCTACTCCCACCTGCGGGCGTGGGCGCTACGCGGCGCCCGCGAACGCTGATCCTTGACCTGAACCCGGGTCGAGGTGACAGCCTCGGGCACCATGACGAGCACGGTGACCACCTCGGCCGCCGCGTACCTCGACCTCCTCGGGGTCGACCGGGCGGCACCGGACCGGGCGCTGCTCGACCGGGTCGTGACCGCGCACAACGCGACCATCCCGTTCGAGAACCTCGACCCGTTCACCGGTGTCGAGCCGCCGACCACCTCCGACGGCGTCGCGGCGAAGCTGGTCCACGGCCGGCGCGGCGGCTGGTGCTTCGAACACAACCGCCTGCTGTACGACGTGCTGGCGGCGGTGGGGTACCAGGTCACCCCGCTCGTCGGCCGGGTCCGCCTCGGGCTGGCCCCGGCGGACCCGCCGACGTCGCGCACCCACCGGCTCACCCTCGTCGACACCACGGAGGGCCGCTTCACCGTCGACGCCGGGTTCGGCTCGACGGTGCCGACCACCGCGCTGCGGCTCGTCGCCGGGCTGGAGCAGCCGACCCCGCAGGCGACCTACCGCTATACCCGCGACGACCACGGTGCCTGGGTCCTGCAGCGGCGCGGCAGCGGTGACTGGGCCGACCAGTACGTCGTCGACCTGGTCCCCGCCCCGGACGTCGACTTCGCGATGGGCTCCTGGTACCTGACCCACCACCCGGCGTCGCACTTCCGGACCGGGCTCGTCGCCGCGCGCACCACCCCGGAGCACCGGACCACCCTCGACGGGACCCGGCTCACCGTGCGCACCGCCGACGGCGACGTGGCGCGGCACGACCTCACCTCTCCCGCGCGGGTCCGGGACGCGCTGGAGGAGCACCTCGGTGTCGACACCGGCGCCGTCGCGGGGCTGGAGGACCGGCTGCGGGAGGTCTACTTCCCCTGAGACGACGACGGGCCGGAGCCCCTGGTGGGGATCCGGCCCGTCGGGGTCGGTGCGGGGTCGTCAGACCCGGAAGCCGAGGGCCCGCAGCTGCTCGCGGCCGTCCTCGGTGATCTTCTCGGGGCCCCACGGCGGCATCCAGACCCAGTTGATCCGGACGTCGTCGACCAGGCCGCCATCGGGACCGGCGGTGAGCGCGGAGCGGGTCTGCTCCTCGATCACGTCGGTCAGCGGGCAGGCCGCCGAGGTCAGCGTCATGTCGATGACGGCGGTCCCGCCGTCCCGGTCGATGCCGTAGACGAGGCCGAGGTCGACGACGTTGATGCCCAGCTCGGGGTCGACGACGTCCTTCATCGCCTCCTCCAGGGCCTCGAGGGTCGCGCCGTCACCGGCGTCGGCCCGGGCGGGCGGCTCGGGCATGCCCGCCGCGCCGCGCACCACGTCCTCGGAGGTGCTCTGTTCGGTGGTCTCGCTCATGCCGGACTCCCCTCGGAGTTCTCGATGCGGGCGTCGGTGCGGCTCACCGCGTCCTTGAATGCCATCCAGCCCAGGAGAGCACACTTGACCCGCGCCGGGTACTTGGCGACGCCGGCGAAGGCCACGCCGTCGCCGATGACGTCCTCGTCGGGCTCGACCCTGCCTCGTCCCTGGGCCATCTCCTGGAACGACGCCATGATCTTCCACGCCTCGCCGACCGGCTTCCCGGCGACGAGGTCGTGCAGCACCGACACCGACGCCTGGCTGATCGAGCAGCCCAGCGTCTCGTAGGACACGTCGGTGACCACGTCCCCGTCGACCTTGACCCGCAGCGTGACCTCGTCCCCGCAGGTGGGGTTCACGTGGTGGGTCTCGGCGTCGTAGGGCTCGCGCAGACCGGCGCCGTGCGGGTCGCGGTAGTGGTCCAGGATGATCTCCTGGTACATCTGCTGCAGCTGCACGTCACACCGTCCCGAAGAACTTCTGGGCGGCGCGCACCCCGTCGGCCAGCGCGGTGACCTCGTCCAGGGTGTTGTACACCGCGAACGACGCCCGGGCGCTGGCCACGATGCCGAAGCGCCGGTGCAGCGGCCACGCGCAGTGGTGACCCACGCGGATGGCGACACCGGCGTCGTCGAGCACCTGGGACAGGTCGTGGGCGTGGATGCCGTCCACGACGAACGACACCGCTCCCCCACGCAGCTCCGCTCCGGGCGGCCCGACGATGCGCAGCCCGTCGATCGCGGACAACTGCTCGAGCGCGGCCGCGGTCAGCGACGCCTCGTGCGCGGCGACGGTGTCCATCCCGATCGCCTCGAGGTAGTCGACCGCGGCGCCGAGGCCGACGGCCTGCGACGTCATCGGCACCCCGGCCTCGAACTTCTGCGGCGGCGGCGCCCAGGTCGCGCCCTCCATCCGGACCGTCTCGATCATCGAGCCACCGGTGAGGAACGGCGGGAGCGCCTCGAGGAGCTCCCGGCGGCCGTAGAGGACGCCGACCCCGGAGGGCCCGAGCATCTTGTGCCCGGAGAAGACCGCGAAGTCCACCCCGAGCCGGTGCAGGTCGACCGGCATGTGCGGCACCGACTGGCAGGCGTCGAGCACGGTCAGCGCGCCGACCGCGGCGGCCCGCTCCACCAGCTGCGCGACCGGCGCGACGGCGCCGGTGACGTTCGACTGGTGGGTGAAGGCCACGACCCGCGTCCGGTCGGTGAGCTCGAGCGAGTCGAGGTCGATCCGGCCGTCGTCGGTGACGGAGTACCAGCGCAGGGTCGCGCCGGTCCGCCGGCACAGCTCCTGCCACGGGATGAGGTTCGCGTGGTGCTCCAGCTCGGTGACGACGACCTCGTCACCGGGGCCGAGCGCGAACCGTTCGGAGGCGGCGTCGAGCCCGGTCCGGACCGAGGCGTTGCCCAGGCCGTAGGCGACCAGGTTGATGCCCTCGGTCGCGTTCTTGACGAACACGACCTCGTCGTCGTTCGCACCGACGAACGCCGCGATGCGTGCCCGGGCGGACTCGTAGGCGTCGGTGGCCTCCTCGGCGAGCTGGTGCGCGCCCCGGTGGACGGCCGCGTTGTGCCGCTCCAGGAACGTGCGCTCGGCGTCGAGCACCTGGCGCGGCCGCTGGGAGGTCGCACCGGAGTCGAGGTAGACCAGCGGCTTCTCCTCGCGCACGGTGCGCGCGAGGATCGGGAAGTCCGCCCGGATCCGGGCCACGGCGTCGGCACCGAGAGCAGCGCCGGCGGAACGAGCATCGGCACTGTGGCCGGCCGTGGTCCCGGTTCCGTGGGTGAGGGTCATGGTCAGGCCAGTGCCTTCTGGTCCGCCGCCGCCTTGTCGGCCTGGGTGAACCGGACGTAGCCGTTCTTCTCCAGCTCGTCGGCCAGCTCGGGGCCGCCGGACTCGACGACGCGGCCGCCGGCGAACACGTGCACGCGGTCCGGCTTGATGTGGTTCAGGATCCGCGTGTAGTGCGTGATCAGCAGGACGCCGGTCTCGCCGCTCGACCGGTACCGGTTCACGCCCTCGGACACGACGCGCAGGGCGTCGACGTCGAGGCCGGAGTCGGTCTCGTCGAGCACGGCGAACTTCGGGTTCAGCAGCTCGAGCTGGAGCACCTCGTGGCGCTTCTTCTCACCGCCGGAGAAGCCCTCGTTGACCGAGCGGTCGGCGAACTCCGGGGAGATGTCGAGGCCGGCCATGGCCTCCTTGACCTCCTTGACCCAGGTCCGCAGCTTCGGCGCCTCGCCGCGGGTGGCGGTGGCCGCCGAGCGCAGGAAGTTCGCCATCGACACGCCCGGGACCTCGACCGGGTACTGCATGGCCAGGAACAGCCCGGCCCGCGCCCGCTCGTCGACCGACATCTCCAGGACGTTCTCGCCGTCCAGCAGCACCTCGCCACCGGTGACGGTGTACTTCGGGTGCCCGGCGATGGCGTAGGCCAGCGTGGACTTGCCGGAGCCGTTCGGCCCCATGATCGCGTGCGTCTCGCCCGCGCGGACGGTGAGGTTCACACCGCGCAGGATCTCCTTGGGGCCGTCCTCGGTCTCGACCGAGGCGTGCAGGTCCTTGATCTCCAGAGTGGACATCGGTGGTGGTCGCTCCGTATTCGGGAAGTGTGCGGAATCGGTGCCGAGCTGCGCTCAGACGCCGGTGAGCGCGAGCTCGGCCTCGACGGCCGCCTCGAGGCGCTCCTTGAGCTCCGGCAGCGTGATCTTGTTCAGGACCTCGCCGAAGAACCCGCGGACGACCAGGCGACGCGCCTGGTCCTCGGGGATGCCGCGGCTGCGCAGGTAGAACAGCTGCTCGTCGTCGAACCGGCCGGTGGCGCTCGCGTGGCCCGCGCTCACGATCTCGCCGGTCTCGATCTCCAGGTTGGGCACGGAGTCGGCGCGGCAGTGCTCGGTGAGCACCAGGTTCCGGTTGAACTCGAAGGTCTCGGTGTTCTCGGCGGCGGCCCGGATCAGCACGTCGCCGATCCACACCACGTGCGAGGAGTCCTTCGTCAGGCTCTGCAGCGCGTTCTTGTAGAGCACGTTGGACTTGCAGTTCGGCACCGCGTGGTCCACCAGCAGCCGCTGCTCGAGGTGCTGGCCGGCGTCGGTGAAGCCGAGCCCGACGAGCTCGGCGTCGCCGCCGGGGCCGGCGTAGCGCACGGTCGAGGAGACCCGGACCAGGTCGCCGCCCAGCTGGACCGTGGTGGCCCGCAGGGTGGCGTCGCGCCCGATCGAGTAGTGCTCGGCGCCCACGTGCACGGCGTCGTCGGCCCACTCCTCGGTCACGACCAGCGTGAGCTGCGAGCCGTCGCCCAGGACCACCTCGGTGTTGTCGGCCAGCACACCCGACCCCCGGTGCACGACGACGACCGTGGCCTGCGTGTGCGGGGTGGTGCGGATGTGCAGGTGGCCGGCCGCCGTGACGCCCTCGCCGGGGCCGTCCACGGTGACGGTCACCGGGTCGAGCTTCTCCCCGTCCAGGGTGACCAGGGTGGCCTCGCCGAACCCGGACCAGGCCGCGGCGGCGACCCGGTCGAACGGGACACCGCCCTCGCCGATCCGGGCGTCGTCGCGGCCGACCTTCTCGACGGTCACCCCGGCGGCCTCGGTGACCGAGACCGGCGCGGTGCCCTCGAACGCGGCACTGCCGTCGTGCAGGCCCTTGAGCCGGCGCAGCGGGGTGAACCGCCAGTTCTCCTCGCGGCCACCGGGGACCTCGAACGCCTCCACGTCGAAGGACTGGAAGCGCTCGCCGGCCGAGGCGATCGGGACCTCGCCCTGCCCCTCCTTGGCGCCCTTCAGCTCGGGCGCGAGGCCGGCAACGTCACTCGTCGTCATCCGACGGAACCCTCCATCTGCAGTTCGATCAGCCGGTTCAGCTCCAGCGCGTACTCCATCGGCAGCTCGCGCGCGATGGGCTCGACGAACCCGCGCACGACCATGGCCATGGCCTCGTCCTCGGTCAGACCGCGGCTCATCAGGTAGAAGAGCTGGTCGTCCGAGACCTTGGAGACGGTGGCCTCGTGCCCCATCGACACGTCGTCGTTGCGGATGTCGACGTAGGGGTAGGTGTCCGAGCGCGAGATCGTGTCGACCAGCAGCGCGTCGCACTTCACCGTCGAGCGGGAGTTGCGTGCCCGCGGGTTGACCTGGATCAGGCCGCGGTAGGACGTACGCCCGCCGCCGCGCGCCACCGACTTCGACACGATCGTCGAGGAGGTGTTGGGCGCGAGGTGGACCATCTTGGCGCCGGCGTCCTGGTGCTGGCCCTCGCCCGCGAACGCGATCGAGAGGACCTCGCCCTTGGCGTGCTCGCCCATCAGCCACACGGCCGGGTACTTCATGGTCACCTTGGAGCCGAGGTTGCCGTCGACCCACTCCATGGTCGCGCCCTCCTCGGCCTTGGCGCGCTTGGTGACCAGGTTGTAGACGTTGTTCGACCAGTTCTGGATCGTGGTGTAGCGGCAGCGGCCGCCCTTCTTGACCACGATCTCGACGACGGCCGAGTGCAGCGAGTCGGTCTTGTAGATCGGCGCGGTGCAGCCCTCGACGTAGTGCACGTAGGCACCCTCGTCGACGATGATCAGCGTCCGCTCGAACTGGCCCATGTTCTCGGTGTTGATCCGGAAGTAGGCCTGCAGCGGGATGTCGACGTGCACGCCCGGCGGCACGTAGATGAACGAGCCACCGGACCAGACCGCGGAGTTCAGGGCGGAGAACTTGTTGTCACCGGACGGGATGACCGAGCCGAAGTACTCCCGGAACAGCTCCGGGTGCTCCTTCAGCGCGGTGTCGGTGTCCAGGAAGATGACGCCCTGCTGCTCGAGGTCCTCGCGGATCGAGTGATAGACGACCTCGGACTCGTACTGCGCGGCGACACCAGAGACCAGGCGGGCCTTCTCGGCCTCCGGGATCCCCAGCTTGTCGTAGGTGTTCTTGATGTCCTCGGGCAGGTCGTCCCAGGTGGCGGCCTGCTTCTCCGAGGAGCGCACGAAGTACTTGATGTTGTCGAAGTCGATCCCGGACAGGTCGGAGCCCCAGCGCGGCATCGGCTTCTTGCCGAAGATGTCGAGCGCCTTCTGCCGGAACTCCAGCATCCACTCGGGCTCGCTCTTCAGGCGGGAGATGTCGGCGACGACCTCGGAGGACAGGCCACGCTTCGCGATGGAGCCCGCCTCGTCGGAGTCGGCCCAGCCGAAGTCGTACCGGCCGAGCGCCGCGATCGTCTCCTCCTGCGTGAGCTCGGTGCGCACATCAGGAGTGGTCGTCATAAGGACTGCCTCCCTTTCGGGGACCGTGGTGGGAGAGGGTCCCGCCGTCGGCGGAGCCCCCTTCTTCTTGCACCTGCCGCACCTGCGCAGTGGGTCTCCCACTCACGGTGACGGAACGGCCTTGCTTCTTACCTCTCGCCCGCGCGAGGAGTTCGGGATCCTCGAGCGGGACGTGTGTGGTGCACGCGGCGTCGCCGCGGGCGATGGTGGCCAGCCGCTGCACGTGCGTACCCAGCAGCTCGGCGAACGCACGCGTCTCGGCCTCGCAGAGTTCCGGGAACTCGGTGGCCACGTGGGCCACCGGGCAGTGGTGCTGGCACAGCTGCACCCCGAAGCCGCCGTGGCGGGCCTGCGCAGCGTAGCCGCGGGCGCTGAGCACCCGGGCCAGCGCTTCGACGCGTTCTGCGGGCTCCGCCGGGGCGGTCACCGCATCGAGGTCGGACCCGAGCAGCTCGCGCACCCGGTGCCGGGCGAAGGCGTCGACCGCCTCCTCCCCCGCCGTCTCGGCGAGGAAGCGCAGTGCCTGGGTGGCCAGGTCGTCGTACCCGTGCCCGAACCGGACCCGGCCCGTGTCGGTGAGCAGGTACTCCCGGGCCGGACGGCCCCGGCCGCGCGGACGGGCGGACCGGGCCGGGGCCCGGACCTCCGCCTCGCCGTCGGCGATCAGCGCGTCGAGGTGCCGGCGCACGGCGGCCTCGGTGAGCTCCAGCTCGGCCGCCACGACGGCGGCCGTGACCGGACCCTGCTCCATGAGCACCCGCGCCACGAGGGCGCGGGTACCCGTCCCGGAGCCGGCGGGCACCACGGCGTCGCCGCCGACGCCGTGCCCGCAGGCAGGGTCGTCGAGGCGCCGCGGCGCTGTCCGGTCCGTTTTCACAACACCAGTGTTGCGTATATGTCCCGGCACGGCAAAACAGACCCCCCGCCGTGGTGACCGGGCTCACTCCACCCGCAGGTGAGGGCCGGTACCGGACCCCCCGTCACCGCACCACTAACCTCTTCTCCCATGGTGACGCCCGAGGTCGCCCCGCCCGGGCGCGACGACCCCCCGACGCGTGCGGCGCCGTCCGATCCCACCGCCACACCGCCGTCGACCGGCCACCGGGCCCGGCGCGGCCTGCGTGAGCAGGCCCGGATCGCGCGGATCCTCGGTCTGACCGGCGCCCTGCTGATGGGGATCAGCGCGCTGGGCTCCGGGGCGTTCCCGGTGCCGAACCCGCTCAACGGGCTGCGCGTGATCGGGCTGCCCTCGCGCAACGTCACCCTCGCGATCGCCGTCACCTACGCGGGGCTGCTCATGGTGGTCACGGCCTGGCTGTGGATCGCCCGGATGCTCACCACCCGCGGAGCGCACCACCCCGCGCCCGAGCGCCGCGAGCTCGGCCGCACCGCGATCCTGTGGGGGGTGCCGCTGGCGCTGGCGCCGCCGATGTTCTCCAAGGACATCTACAGCTACCTCGCCCAGAGCGCGACGCTTGCCCGCGGGATCGATCCGTACTCGATCGGTCCCGCGCAGGCGCTCGGCATCGACGACCCGCTGGTCCGCGGGATCCCCACGGTCTGGCGCGACACCCCGGCGCCCTACGGCCCGCTGTTCCTCGGCCTCGGCCGCGGGATCACCGCGCTGTCCGGGGAGAACGTGGTGCTCGGCATCCTCGAGCACCGGCTGCTCGCGCTGCTCGGCGTCGCCCTGATGGTGTGGGTGCTGCCCCGGCTGGCCTCCCGGTTCGACCTCGACGCCGGCCTGGTCCTGTGGCTCGGCGCGGCGAACCCGCTGGTGCTGTTCCACATGGTCAGCGGGATCCACAACGAGTCGATCATGCTGCCGCTGCTGCTGCTCGGGCTCTGGGTGATGCTCGGGCGCGACGACACCGTCCGGCCGTGGTGGCGGATCACCGGCGGTGCCGCGCTGATCGTCGCCGCGGCCTCGGTGAAGCTCCCGGCGCTGCTCGCGCTCGGCTTCGTCGGCGTGTACCTGGTCCGCAGGCGCGGCGGCAGGCTCCTCGACTGGGCCGTGATGACGGCCTGGCTGTCCGCGATCGCCGCGGCCGTGCTCACCTTCTTCAGCCTGGCCACCGGGCTGGGGTTCAACTGGGTGCGCGGGCTGTCCGCACCCAGCGTGCTCATCTCGCCCATGTCGATCAGCACCAACCTGGGGCTGCTCGCCGGGCAGGTCGGCCGGCTCGCCGGGCTCGGCGACCACACCGAGACCACGATGGGCCTGATGCGCAGCCTGTTCGTGCTGCCGATCGCGGTGATCGTGGTCGTGCTGCTGCTCGGCTGCCTGCGCGGGAAGGTCGACCCGGTCACCGGCACCGGCCTCGGGCTCGGCGCCGTCGTGCTGCTCGGCCCGGTCGTGCACCCCTGGTACCTGTTCTGGGCGCTGCTGCCGCTGGTCGTGACCCGGGCGATGCCGTTCTACCGCCGCGGCCTGCTGCTGCTGTCGGTCGTGCTCGCGCTGGCCGTGCCGCCCACCGGCGCCGACTTCTTCTTCCGCGGGTTCCAGCTGCCGCTGGCCATCACCGCGGGCGCCGCCATGTACACCCTCGCCCTGTACGTGGTCGCCCGGCTGATCCGCTCCCCCGGTGACGCCGGTGACCCGGCCCGCCCGGACGACGGCACCGGCACCCCGGGCGGCGCCACCGCCGGGACCCGCGCGCCGTCGGACCCGGAGCCCGCCCGGTGAGCGCCGCCCTGGAGATCCGCGGCCTCGTCGTGCGCTACGGACCCACGACCGCCGTCGACGGCATCGACCTCGACCTCGCCCGCGGCGAGGTGCTCGCCCTGCTCGGCCCGAACGGCGCCGGCAAGTCCTCGACCGTCGAGGTGTGCACCGGGTTCCGGGCGCCCTCGGCCGGACGGGTGCGGGTCCTCGGTCACGACCCGGCCGACGAGGCCGTCCGCCCCCGGGTGGGCGTCATGCCGCAGGGCGGCGGCGCCTACCCGGCCGTTCGGACCGGGGAGATGCTGCACCTGGTCGCCGACTGCGCCGCGCACCCGCTCGACGTCGACATGCTCATCGACGTGCTCGGCCTGCGCCCGCGGGCGGGCACCCCGTACAAGCGGCTGTCCGGTGGGGAGCAGCAGCGCCTGGCGCTGGCCTGCGCCGTCGTCGGGCGCCCGGAGCTGGTGTTCCTCGACGAGCCGACCGCCGGTCTGGACCCGCAGGCCCGCCACCTGGTGTGGAACCTGGTCCGGGCGCTGCGCCGCGACGGCGTCGGGGTGCTGCTCACCACCCATCTGATGGACGAGGCCGAGCAGCTCGCCGACGACGTCGTCATCATCGACCACGGCCGGGTCGTCGCGCACGGCTCGCCCGCCCAGCTCACCGCGGGCGACCAGACCGAGCTGCGGTTCCGGGCCCGGCCCGGCATGGACGTCGCCGGTCTCGACGCCCGGCTGCCCGCCGGCTACGCCAGCTGCGAGACCTCCCCCGGCCGCTACCGGGTCCGCGGCCGGATCGACCCGGGCGCGCTCGCGGCCATCACCTCGTGGTGTGCCGACCAGGGCGTGCTCGCCGACGACGTCCAGGTCGTGCGCCGCAGCCTGGAGGACGTCTTCCTCGACCTCACCGGACGGGAGCTGCGCTCGTGACGACCCCCTTCCCCGAGGGCCTGTTCACCCCCGCCCCCGGCCGCGGCAACGCGCTGACCATGCTGCGGGCCCAGGGCGGCCTGGAGACCCGGCTCGCGCTGCGCAACGCCGAGCAGGTGCTGCTGACCCTGCTCATCCCGGCGGCGCTGCTCGCCGGGCTCACGCTCGTCCCGGCGGTGCCCGCCCCGGAGCCGCGGGTGGCGTGGCTGTTCGCCGCCATGCTGGCGCTGGCCGTGATGAGCTCGGCGTTCACCAGCCAGGCCATCGCGCTCGGCTTCGACCGCCGCTACGGGGCGCTGCGCAGGCTGGCCGCGACGGCGCTGCCCCGCTGGCTGCTGGTGTGCGGGCGGCTGGCCGCGGTCGCCGCCGTCGTCGTGATCCAGGTGGTGCTGCTCGGCGTGCTCGCGGCGCTGCTGGGGTGGTCCCCGGCCGGTGCCCGGCTCGACGGCGCCGCGCTGGCGGTGCTGCTGGGCGCGGCCGCGTTCGGGGCGCTGGGCATCCTGCTGGGCGGGACGCTGCGCGCGGAGATCGTGCTCGCCGTCGCCAACCTGGTGTGGTTCGCGCTGCTGCTGGCGGGCGGGATCGTGGTGCCGGTCGCGGACCTGCCGGGACCGCTGGCGGCGATCGCGCCGTGGCTGCCCTCGGGCGCGCTGGCCGAGGCGCTGCGCTCGGCCCTCGGCGCGGGCGAGTTCCCCGCGGCCGGGCCGCTGCTGGTGCTGACCGGCTGGGCGGTCGTCGCCGGGGTGGCGGCGTCGCGGCTGGTGCGCTGGACCTGAGCCGCATCTTCTACGATGCGTAGTGTGCTGTCCTCGCGCGTGCCCTCCACCCCGCCGGTGCTGATGCGCCGGCTCACGATCGCGAACCTCGTCGCCCAGATCGGGATCGGGGTGACCGGATCGGTCGTGCGGGTCACCGGCTCGGGGCTCGGCTGCTCGACCTGGCCGCAGTGCGAGCCGGGCAGCATGATCCCGGTCGACCACGCCGAGATCGCGCCGCTGCACATGTGGATCGAGTTCTCCAACCGGCTGCTCGGCATCCTGGTCGTGCTGTTCGCCGGCGCCGCTCTGCTCGGGGCTCTGTTCACCCTGCCCCGCAGGCGCCGCCTCACCGCGCTCGCGCTGGCCATGCCGCTCGGCGTCGTCGCGCAGGCCGTCATCGGCGGCATCACGGTGCTCCTCGGACTGGCCTGGTGGACGGTGATGCTGCACTTCCTGGCCTCGATGGTGCTGGTCTGGTTCTCGGTGCTGCTCGTCGGCGCCACAGGCGAGGCCGACGGCCCGGTGACCCGCACCGTGCCCGCCGCCGGGCGCGGCCTGGTGCTGTTCTCCACCGCGGTGCTCGCGGTGCTGCTGGTCGCCGGGACGCTGGTCACCGCGGCGGGTCCGCACGGCGGCGACCCGGAGACCCCGCGCCTGGACGTGCCGATCCCCGCGCTCGCGCAGCTGCACGTGGACACGCTGTTCCTCTACCTCGGCACCCTGGTCGGGCTCGGGTTCCTGCTGCACGCGGTGTCCGCCCCGCGGGCGCTGGTGCGCCGGTTCCGGGTGCTCGTCGTGGTCGTCCTCGCCCAGGGCGCGCTCGGCGGGGTCCAGTACGCCCTCGGGGTCCCGGAGCTGCTGGTGTCGCTGCACGTGCTCGGCGCCGGGCTGACCGCCGCCGCGGCCGCCTGGGTGTGGGCCGGTACCGCGACCCGCCCGGCCCCCGTCGACCCCCGCGCCACCCCGACCGGCGACCCGGCGGACACCGCCGCGCCGGAGCCCGCCGCCGCGTCGGTCTGAGTCGGTCCGACCGGCCGCTGCACGATCTGGTGACACTCGGGCACTCTGGAGCCATGACCTCCGCATCCCGGTTGCGACGCGGCGGGATCGCCGTGGTCCTCGCGGCCGCCCTCGCCGTCGCCCTCACCGTGTCGCTGTCGGCGGGCCTGCTCACCACGCGGGCCTCCGCCGCCCCCGAGCTGCCGCCCGTCACCCCGGAGCAGCTCGTCGCCTCGGTCGTCGCCGCGGAGCCGGTCGCGCTGGCCGGCACCGTCGCCGTCGACAACCGGCTGGGGCTTCCCGCCGTGCCGGGACTCCCCTCCGACGGGCTGACCGACGGCACCTCCACCGCGCGGGTCTGGTCCGACGGGACGGGCGACGGCCGCCTCGCCGTCCCCCGCGACGACGGCGAGCGCACCTACGTCCGCGACGGCGCCACGACCTGGGCCTACGACTCCACCGACCGCACCGCGACCCGGTTCCCGAGCCGGGGACACACCCCGGACGCCGACGCCGCGAAGGACCCGGCCGAGGTCGCCCGGACCGTCGTGGCGCGGCTGGGCGCCACCAGCGTGCTGCGGGTCGACGGCACCACCGAGGTCGCCGGCCGCCCCGCCTACACCCTGGTCCTGGCGCCGAAGCCCGGTGAGCGCACCGTGCTGCGCGAGGTCCGCGCCGCCGTCGACGCGCAGACCCGGACCCCGCTGGAGCTGACCGTCCTCGGCGCCGGGACCGACCCGGTGCTGCGGATCGGGTTCGACGACGTCACGTTCGGCCCGCAGGACCCGGCCCTGTTCACCTTCACCCCGCCGCCCGGCGCCACCGTCCGCGACGGCACCGCCGGGACGGTGGAGCAGCCCGGCCCCGGGGGCCCCGGCGGCACGCCCGCACGGGCCGCCGCGCCGACCGTCGTCGGCGAGGGCTGGGACACCGTGGTCGTCGGCCGCGTCCCGCAGCGCTCCGGCGACCAGCGGGGCCCGGACCTGTCCAGGCTCGGCACCCCGGTGTCCGGACCGTGGGGCTCCGGCCGCGAGATCACCACGAACGCGGGCTCGGCGATCCTGGCCGGCGACGGCCGCGTCGCCGCCGGTGCCGTCGGCCCGGAGGTCCTCGGCGAGGCCCTGGCCCGGTGACGACCACCCGCTCCGCCCCCGCCGGCCACGTGGCGGACGGGGCCGCGGACGAGCAGCAGCCGGCCGCCCGCGTCCGGGACCTGCGCAAGGTGTTCGGGCGGGTCACCGCCGTCGACGGCGTGGACCTCGACGTCCCGGCCGGGTCGGTGTTCGGGATGCTCGGCCCCAACGGCTCGGGCAAGACGACGCTGATCCGGATGCTGCTCGGGCTGACCACGCCGACCTCGGGCAGCGTCGAGCTGCTCGGGCTCCCGGTACCGGGCGGGCTCGCCGCGACGCTCCCCGACGTCGGCGCGCTGGTCGAGGGGCCGGGGTTCCACCCGTTCCTGTCCGGGCGGGAGAACCTGCGCCGGGTCGCGGCGACCGAGCCGCGGCTCGCGCCGGGCGAGGTGCGGCCCGCGGTGGAGGCGGCCCTGGAGCGGGTCGGGCTGGCCGCGGCCGCCGGGCGCCGGTTCCGCGGCTACTCCCTCGGGATGAAGCAGCGCCTCGGGCTGGCCGCGGCGCTGCTCGTCCCGCGGCGGCTCGTCGTGCTCGACGAACCCACCAACGGCCTCGACCCGTCCGGGACCCGGGAGATCCGGGCGATCGTCGCCGAGCTGCGGGCGGGCGGGGCGACGGTGCTGCTGTCGTCGCACCTGCTGCCGGAGGTCGAGGCGGTGTGCACGCACGTGGCCGTGCTCAAGCAGGGCACGCTGCTCGCGGCGGGACCGCTGGACCGGCTGCTCGGCGCCGCCGACGGTGACTGGGAGATCGCGACCACCGACCCGGCGGCGGCGCTGCGGGAGCTCGGGGCCGCGGGCGCCGACGCCCGGGCCGAGGGCTCGGCCGTCGTCCTGGCCGCCGACGCCGACGGGCCGCGGCTGTTCGCCGGACTGGTCGGGGCCGGGGTGGCGGTGCACGGGCTGGCCCGGCGCCGCACCGGCCTGGAGGAGCTGTTCACCCGGATCACCGAGGGCGACGCGTGAGCGCCCCGCCCGCCCCGCCCCGGCCGGTGTCGTGGCGGCGGCTGCTCGGGGCCGAGTTGCGCTGGGTGCTGCGCAGGCCCCGGACCTGGGTGATGGTCGCGCTGCTCGGGGCGGTGCCGGTCCTGATGGCGGTCGGGCTCGTGCTGGCCGACGGGCCGCGCCGCGGCCTGCTCTCGGAGGTCGTCGGCAACGGGCTGACCCTGCCCGTCGCGGCGCTGACCCTGCTGATGGCGCTGCTGCTGCCGCTGGTGGTCACCGTCGCGGCGGCGGACGCGATCGCCGGAGAGGCCCAGCACGGCACCCTGCGCGGGCTGCTGCTGGCCCCGGTGGGGCGGCTGCGGCTGGTCGCGATGAAGGCGTTCGGGGTGCTGGTGGTGGCCGCGGTCGCGGTCGCGGTGGTCTGCGTGGTCGGGCTGGTGGCGGGGTGGGCGCTGATCGGGCCCCCTGCGGTCGTCGGCGACGGCGGGGCGCTGCTGACGATGTCCGGCTCGGTGCTGGACCTGACGTCGGCCGTCGGCCGGATCGCGCTGGTCGCGCTGTGGACGCTGGGGCAGCTCGCCGCGGTCGGCGCGGTGGCGCTGGCGGTGTCGTCGTTCACCGAGCACCCGCTGGTGGTGCTGTCCTCGGTGCTCGGCGGGATCATCCTGTCCGGGGTGCTCGGCGCGATCCCCGCCCTGGAGCCGATCCGCCCGTTCCTGCTCACCGACGGCTGGTCCGCCGGGGTCGACGTGCTGCGCGACCCGCTGCCGACCGCCGGGCTCGTGTCGAGCACCGGGCTGGCGGCGGGCTGGTTCGCCGCCGCCGCGCTCGTGCTCGTGTCCCGGATGCTCCGCCGCGACGCGTGAGGGCATGATCGGGCCCGTCAGCAGCGGCGAGCGACGAGGAGGACACATGCGTGCGATACGGGTGAGCGAGCCCGGCGGGTCCGAGGTGCTGGAGGTGGTCGACACCGACGCCCCGGTCCCGGGTGCGGGCGAGGTGCTGGTGGAGGTCGCCGCGGCCGGGGTGAACTTCATCGACACCTACCAGCGCGAGGGCATCTACCCGATGGAGACGCCCTACGTCGCCGGGCTGGAGGGCGCGGGCCGGGTCACCGCGCTGGGCGCGGACGTCGACGGTGTCGCGGTCGGGGACCGCATCGCCTGGGCCAACACCCTGGGCAGCTACGCCGAGCAGGTCGCCGTGCCCTGGGCGAAGGCCGTCCCGGTGCCCGAGGGCGTCGCCGACGACGTCGCGGTCGGTGCGGCGCTGCAGGGCATGACCGCCCACTTCCTGGTCAACGACTGCGTCCCGCTGCACGGCGGGGAGACGATCCTGCTGCACGCCGCCGCCGGTGGCGTCGGGCTGCTGCTCACCCAGCTGGCCGTCGCGAAGGGCGCCCGGGTGATCGCGACGACGTCGACGCCGGAGAAGGCCGAGCTGGCCCGCGGCGCCGGCGCCGCCGAGGTGATCGACTACACGGCCGTCGACGACCTCGCCGCCGCCGTCCGCGACCTCACCGGCGGCGCGGGCGTGCACGCCGCGTTCGACTCGGTCGGGCGCAGCACCTTCGACGCGAGCCTCGCCTCGGTGCGCCCGCGCGGCACACTCGTGCTCTACGGCGCCGCGTCCGGCCCGGTCGAGCCGTTCGACCCGCAGCGGCTCAACGCGGCCGGGTCGCTGTACCTGACCCGCCCGAAGCTGTTCGACTACATCGCCACCACCGACGAGCTGCGCACCCGCGCCGCCGCCGTCTACGGCGATGTCGCCGCGGGCCGCCTCGACGTGCGGATCGGGCACCGCTACGACCTGGCGGACGCCCGTACCGCACACGACGACCTGCAGGGCCGCCGCACCACCGGGAAGGTGCTGCTCGTTCCCTGACGGTTCCGGAACGGGGTCGGTCCGCCGCGCGGCGTGCGGTAGAACCGACGGCGTGACCGACACCCCCTTCCACGACCTCGACGCCTACGTCGCGCTCCCCCGCCTCGGCGGGCTCGCCCTGTCCCCCGACGGCACGCGGCTGGTCACCGGGGTCGCCGAGCTCGACGCCGACGGCACCCGCTACCGGACCGCGCTGTGGGAGGTCGACCCCGCGGGCGAGGCCCCGGCGCGGCGGCTGACCCGGGGCGCCGCCGGCGAGTCCGGGCCGGTCTTCACCCCCGACGGTGACCTGCTGTTCCGGTCGGCCCGGCCGGACCCGGACACGGCGGGCGAGGCCGAGCCGCCGACCTCGCTGTGGCGGCTGCCGGCCGCCGGCGGCGAGGCCGAACCGGCGGGGTCGCGCCCCGGTGGCATCTCGGACGTCGCCGTCGCGGCCGACGCGGGGACGGTGGTCGTCTCCGCACCGACCCTGCCCGGGTCGGTCACCACCGCCGACGACGAGCGGCGGCGCACCGCCCGCACCGAGGGCAAGGTCACCGCGATCCTGCACACCGGCTACCCGGTGCGGCACTGGGACCACGACCTCGGCCCGGACGAGGAGCGGCTGCTGCTCGCCACGCCCCGCGCCGATGTCCCCCGTGGCGGCTCCGGGGAACCGGACGGGACCGACGCCGACCCCTGGACGGACCTCACCCCCGCGCCCGGCCGTGCACTGGACGAGACCTCCTTCGCCGTCTCCCCCGACGGGGCGCGCGTGGTCACCGGCTGGCACCGTGCGCACGGGCACGGCACCTGGCGCCCCGGGCTCGTCGTCGTCGACACCGTCACCGGCGCGCGCACCGACCTCACCACCGACGACGGCCACGAGTACGGCGCGCCCCGGATCAGCCCCGACGGGCGCACCGTCGTCGCCCTGCGCGAGCGGGTGTCCACCCCGGAGACCGCGCCGCGGATCGAGCTCGTGCTGATCCCGCTCGAGGGCGGCGAGCCGCGCCCGGTCGCGCCCGGCTGGGACCGCTGGCCCACCTCGGCGCGCTGGACGCACGACTCGGCCGCGCTCGTCGTGACCGCCGACGAGGACGGTCGCGGCCCGCTGTTCCGGGTCGTGCCGGGCCCGACACCGCAGGACGACACCGTCACCCGCCTGACCGGCGACCACGGCACCTACTCCGACCCGTGCCCGTCGCCGGACGGGCGGTGGGTCTACGCCGTGCGCCACGCCTACGACGCTCCCCCGACCCCGGTCCGGGTGTCCGCCGACGGCCGCGACGCCGAGCCGGAGCTGCTGCCCGCGCCGGCGCAGGCGCCCGCGCTGCCGGGCACCCTCACCGAGCTCGAGACCACCGCCGCCGACGGCACCCGGGTCCGCGCCTGGCTGGTCCTGCCCGACGGCGCCGACGCCGCGCACCCGGTGCCGCTGCTGCTGTGGATCCACGGCGGCCCGCTGGCCAGCTGGAACGCCTGGTCGTGGCGGTGGAACCCGTGGCTGATGGCCGCCCGCGGCTGGGCCGTGCTGCTGCCCGACCCGGCGCTGTCGACCGGCTACGGCCAGGACTTCGTCCAGCGGGGCTGGGGCGCCTGGGGCGGGACGCCGTTCACCGACCTGATGGCGGCCACCGATGCCGCCGTCGCCCGGCCGGAGATCGACGGCACCCGCACCGCGGCGATGGGCGGGTCCTTCGGCGGTTACATGGCCAACTGGGTCGCCGGGCACACCGACCGGTTCGCCGCGGTCGTCACCCACGCCAGCCTGTGGGCGCTCGACCAGTTCGGACCCACGACCGACCACGCCGACTACTGGCTCACCGAGATGACCCCGGAGATGGCGCAGGCCCACAGCCCGCACCACCACGCCGACGCGATCGTCACCCCGATGCTCGTGATCCACGGCGACCGCGACCACCGCGTCCCGATCGGCGAGGGCTTGCGGCTCTGGTGGGACCTGGTGTCGCGGCAGGCCGACCCGGCGGCGAACCCGCACCGGTTCCTGTACTTCCCCGACGAGAACCACTGGGTGCTCGCGCCGAACCACGCGAAGGTCTGGTACCGGACGGTGTGGGCGTTCCTGGACCACCACGTGCTGGGCGAGGAGTGGGAGACCCCGGACCTGCTGCGGTGAGCACCGGTCCGGGCGCGGTCGCGGTGGCACGGGACCGCCGCGACCGCACCGAGCCCTGGCTGCGGGCGTTCCTGCGCCACGACGACCACGACGTGCCCGTCCCCGGCCCCGCCGTACCGGGTCCGCTCGCCGGCCTGCCGATCGCGGTGAAGGGGCTGCACGGGCACCGCACCCCGGCCGTGCGCGCGCTGCTCGCCGCCGGTGCCGTCCCGATCGGGGCGACCTCGGTGCCGCGTCCGGGCGGCCACCAGACGTGGGGATGGACCGACCGGGGCCCCACCCGCAACCCGTGGCGGGCCGACCGCTCCCCCGGTGGGTCCTCCGCCGGATCCGCGGCCGCCGTCGCCGCCGGAGTCGTCGGGATGGCCACCGGCTCGGACGGCGCCGGGTCGGTCCGCATCCCCGCGGCCTGGTGCGGCGTGCTCGGCTACAAGCCGACCGCGGGGCTCGTCCCGTCGGCCGACCCGCGCGGGCTCGCGGTACCCGGTGTGCTGGTACGGGACCCGGCACTGCTGCGGCCGTGGCTCGACGCCGTCGCCCGCCCGCGCCGGCCGGCCCGGCCGGTGGCGGCGCCGGCGACGGCGGTGTGGTCGGCCGACCTCGG
>NZ_JAMXSG010000075.1:0-21354 GCF_024124365.1 Pseudonocardia sp. McavD-2-B | reverse complement strand
CCGGACCCTGGCCGGTGCACGCCCGCTGGTGGGCCCCCGACGGCCCCGGGCCCGCGGTCCGGCTGCAGGTCGTGCTCGCCGACGGCACGGCCCTGCTGCTCGTGCACCGCGGCGGCCGCTGGGAGGTGGCGGGTGTCTACGACTGAGCCACCGGCCGCCGCGGGCGGGTCAGCGCTGCGGGACCCCGGTGAGGTCGACGGCGAACCGGCCGATCGCCGAGGCCATCGCCGTCACGTTCCGGTCCAGCGCGGTCCGGTCGATGTTGGTCAGCCGGTCGCAGGCCGTGTGGTAGCAGGGGTCGTAGGACTGTCCCGCCGTGCCGCCCCACTTCTGCGCCTGCTCCGGGGTCTTCTGCTCCTCGGCGCCGGTGAACAGGCCACCGGCCGGGATGCCGGCCTCGATGAACGGGCCGTAGTCCGAGCGCCCGTCGAACGCGGTGCCCTCGGGGCCGTTCACGCCGGCCCCGACCAGTGCCTCGGTCAGGACGCGCTCCGCGGTGTCGGAGCCGGGCGGGCCCGCCTCGCCGCCGAGGCCGTCGGAGTTGTCACCGTCGTAGACGAGGTAGCCGGGGTTCGGCGAGCCGACCATGTCGAAGTTGAGGTACAGCGCGATCCGCGCGCGGTCGGCCTCGGACAGGCCCTCGACGTACTTCGTCGAGCCGACCAGGCCGATCTCCTCGGCGCCCCACCACGCGAAGCGCACCTTCTGGCCGACCGGCGGGGAGCCGCCGAGCTTCTGCGCGATCTCGAGCAGGGCGGCGCTGCCGCTGCCGTTGTCGTTGATGCCGGCGCCCTCGGGCACGCTGTCGAGGTGGGCCCCGGCGACCACGACCCGGCCGGGGTCGCCGGTGGTGGTCTCGGCGATCACGTTCCGCGAGGTCTGCTGCCGGATCGTGGTGTCGAGCACCAGCGACGCCTGCTGGCCGTCGCGCAGGGCGGCTCCGGCGGTCTTCGTCACGGCCGCCGTCGGGACGACCCCCGGGGTGTCGCCGAGGGTGGCGGGCAGGGCCGCGTCCTCGGTGTTGACCACGATCACCGCCGCCGCGCCCGCCGCCCCCGCGAGCCGGGACTTCTGGCCGAACTCGCAGGTCCCGCGCTCGACGACGGCGATGGCCCCGGCCGGCATCCCGGTGTAGTCGGCGGCGTCGCAGCCCGGTGTCGGGTCCTGCGGGGTGCGCGGGCGCAGCGACAGCGGAGCGGTCAGCCCGCCGGGCGGGGTGGCGGGGGAGAAGCCGAGCACCTCGGTCGTCACCGGTGCGCCGGCCACGGTCAGCCGTGCGTCGCCCGCGGAGAAGGTGCGCACCTCGAACGACGGGGTCGACACCTCGAACCCGCTCGCACGCAGCGTCCCGACGACGTGGTCGACGGCCGCGTCGTACCCGGGGGTGCCCACCGCGCGGTTGCCGTCGTTCGCGTCGGCGAGCTTCTCGAACTGCTGCAGGTGGGCGTAGGCGCCGTCGCCGCCCACCGCGGCCGCGAGCCGCTGCGGCAGGCCGGGGTCGCCCTGCGCGGCCCCCTGACTCCCGCCGCCGGTGGTGCCGATCGTCGCGGCGCCCGGCGCCGCGGGGACGTCCGCGCAGGCCGCGAGCGCGACGACGGCCACCCCGGCCGCCGCGACCCTGACCAGCCGGTTCCCGAGACGTGGCCGGTGCCGGCCACCCGTCGTGCTCGCCCGTCCCATGGAGCCACCTCTGCCGTCCGGCCCGGTACCGGGCCTCGTCCGCGCCGGGTGTCCGGCGCTCCTCGTGCGTGCGCGGTACCGGTCGGGCGCCGCGGCGTCGGACCAGCATCCGCCATCGGGCGTGGCCGTGCGGTGAACCGACGATCACGACACGGCGTCACGAACACGACGCTACGACCCGGCGCGACCCGGGGCCGCGGTGATCCTCGGTCGATCCACACCGGGGTCTCAGTCGTTCCACAGGTTCGGCTGGTGAACTCGGAGATGTCGGCGGGGAGGTCCACGAACCACCTGCCGGCACCGGATGGGTACGTCCGGGTGGCCCGCGGGCCGGCGCTGGGGAGCGGCCGGTGTGCCGCGCCGGAGCCCGGACCCGCCGTGCGGGGCCGACCGGCGCTGGGGAGCAGCCGGCCGGCCCGCACGGCGACGCCCGTCCGCGGAACCCGGCACTCGACGTTCGAACTTGCGTTCGAGTACTCTGCACGGGTGGGCTGGCAGAACCCGGACGTCCCCTGGGCGGAGCTGGAGAGTGCGCTGTCGGGTCGTTCCGTGCGCGACGGCGCGAGCCTGCGCGGCGGCCCGGAGGCCGACGGCGGGGACGCACCGGCCTGGTCCGTCCACCGCGGCCCCTACGAGCCGCCCGAGGACCTGCACCCGGCGGGGCCCGGCGTCGTGCCGTACGCGGAGTTGCACTGCCACTCGCACTTCAGCTTCCTCGACGGCGCGAGCGCCCCGGAGGAGCTGGTCGAGCGCGCTGCCGAGCTGGGCCTGGAGGCCGTCGCGCTCACCGACCACGACGGCATGTACGGGGTCGTGCGGTTCGCCGAGGCGGCCCGCGCGCTCGGAGTGCGCACGGTGTTCGGCGCCGAGCTGAGCACCGGGCTGACCGCCCCGCAGAACGGCGTCGCCGACCCCGAGGGCGAGCACCTGCTCCTGCTGGCCCGCGGCCCCGACGGGTACCGCGCGCTGTGTCGCACCATCTCCACCGCGCAGATGCGGGGCGGGGAGAAGGGGCGGCCGGTCTACGACCCGGACGAGGTCGTCGCCGACACCGCGGGGAAGGTCGTCGTGCTCACCGGCTGCCGCAAGGGCGCGGTGCGCCGCGCCCTGGACCGCTCGGGCCCGGTGGCCGCCGCGGCGGAGCTGGACCGGCTGGTCGCGCGCTTCGGCGCGGAGAACGTGCGGGTCGAGCTGACCGTGTACGGCGAGCCCGGCGACACCGAGCGCAACGACGCACTGGCCGCGCTGGCCGAGCGGGCCGGCGTCGCGACGGTGGCGACGACCGGAGCGCACTACGCCACCCCCGACCGGGCCCCGCTGGCCGCGACCGTCGCCGCGGTCCGGGCCCGGCGCAGCCTCGACGAGATCGACCCCTGGCTGCCCGCGGCGGGCACCGCGTACCTGCGGTCCGGGCGGGAGATGGCCCTGCGGTTCGACGAGCGCCATCCCGGCGCGGTGGAGCGCGCGGCGGAGCTGGGCCGGGAGCTGGCGTTCGAGCTGCACCTGGTGGCGCCGGACCTGCCACCGTTCGATGTCCCGCCAGGGCACACCGAGACGACCTGGCTGCGGGTGCTGACCGAACGCGGCCGGATGGAGCGGTACGGCAGCTGTGACGAGAACCCGTTCGCGGCGCACACCGTGCAGCGCGAGCTGGAGATCATCGAGGCGAAGAACTTCCCCGGCTACTTCCTGATCGTCCACGACATCGTCGACTTCTGCCGCCGGTCGAACATCTTCTGTCAGGGCCGGGGATCGGCTGCGAACTCGGCGGTCTGCTACGCGCTGGGCATCACCAACGTCGACGCCGTCCGGCA
Organism: Pseudonocardia sp. McavD-2-B; assembly: GCF_024124365.1. Lineage (NCBI taxonomy): Bacteria > Bacillati > Actinomycetota > Actinomycetes > Pseudonocardiales > Pseudonocardiaceae > Pseudonocardia > Pseudonocardia sp. McavD-2-B. Next base: position 17,860 of record NZ_JAMXSG010000075.1, on the reverse strand, counting down.
CGGGCTGCTGTTCGAACGGTTCCTGTCCCCGGACCGCGACGGCTACCCCGACATCGACCTCGACATCGAGTCCGGCCGCCGCGAGGAGGCGATCCAGTACGTCTACCGCCGCTACGGCCGGCTGTTCGCCGCGCAGGTCGCGAACGTCATCACCTACCGGCCGCGGTCGGCGATCCGCGACACCGCCCGCGCGCTCGGGTTCTCACCCGGCCAGCAGGACGCCTGGAGCAGGCGCGTCGAACGCTGGCACGCCCTGGAGGCGAGCGAGCTCCCGCAGGAGATGCCGCCGCTGCTGCTGGACCTCGCGGGGCAGCTGATGGGTGCGCCCCGGCATCTGGGCATCCACTCCGGCGGCATGGTCATCTGCGATCGGCCGGTGTCCGAGGTCGTGCCGGTGGAGTGGGCGCGGATGGCCGACCGGACCGTCGTGCAGTGGGACAAGGAGGACTGCGCCGCGGCCGGGCTGGTGAAGTTCGACCTGCTCGGGTTGGGCATGCTCACCGCGCTGCACCTGATGGTGGACCTGGTCACGACCGTCACCGGTGAGCGGATCGAGCTGCACGCGATCGGCGAGTCCGACCCGGAGGTCTACGCGATGCTGTCGCGCGCGGACTCGGTCGGGGTGTTCCAGGTGGAGTCCCGCGCCCAGATGGCCACCCTGCCGCGGCTGCGCCCGCGCGAGTTCTACGACCTCGTCGTCGAGGTCGCGCTGATCCGGCCCGGCCCGATCCAGGGCGGCTCGGTGCACCCCTACATCCGGCGGCGCAACGAGCTCGAGACCTGGGACCACGACCATCCGCTGCTCAAGCCCGCGTTGCACAAGACGCTGGGTATCCCGCTGTTCCAGGAACAGATGATGCAGATCGCCGTCGACGTCGCGGGGTTCACCGCGGCCGAGGCCGACGAGCTGCGCCGGGCCATGGGCTCCAAGCGGTCCACCGAGCGGATGGAACGGCTGCGTGGGCGGTTCTACGACGGGATGGCCGCGAACGGGATCACCGGCGAGCTCGCCGAACGGATCTTCGCCAAGATGCTGGCCTTCGCGAACTTCGGGTTCCCGGAGAGCCACTCGATCAGCTTCGCCGCGCTCGTCTACTACTCGGCGTGGTTCAAGCTCTACCACCCGGCGGCGTTCTGCGCGGGCCTGCTCAACGCCCAGCCGATGGGCTTCTACTCGCCGCAGTCGCTGGTGGCCGACGCCCGCAGGCACGGTGTGCGGGTGCACCGGCCGGACGTCAACGCAGGGCGGGCCGACGCCGTCCTCGAACCCGACGACGACAGCACCGGTGGCCGGGCGGTCCGGCTCGGCCTGGCGGGTGTCCGCACCGTCGGCGCGGACCTCGCCGCGGTCATCGACGCCGAGCGCGACGCGGGCGGGCCGTTCGCGGACCTGCCCGACCTGGCACGCCGGGTCCGGCTGACCGGCCCGCAGGCCGAGGCGCTGGCGACGGCCGGGGCGTTCGGCTGCTTCGGGGTGGAGCGGCGGGAGGCGCTGTGGGCGGCAGGCGTCGTCGCGGGGGTGCGCCCCGAGCACCTGCCGGGCACCGCCGTCGGGTTCGACGCGCCGGCCCTGCCGGGGATGACCGAGGCGGAGCTGACCGTCTCCGACGTCTGGGCCACCGGTGTCTCCCCGGACAGCCACCCGGTGCAGCACCTGCGCGCGGACCTCGACGCGCTCGGCGCGGTCCGGATCGACCGGCTCGACGAGGTGGGCCGCCGCGCCGGCCCGGACACCCCGGCCCGGGTGCTGGTCGGAGGACTGGTCACCCACCGCCAGCGTCCGGCGACCGCGCGCGGGGTGACGTTCGTGAACCTCGAGGACGAGTCCGGGATGCTGAACGTGACCTGCTCGGAGGGGTTGTGGGCGCGCTACCGGTCGGTGGCGCTGGGGAGCGCGGGGCTGCTGGTCCGGGGCCGGCTCGAACGCAGCCCGGAGGGTGTGCTGAACCTGCTGGCCGACCGGCTGCAGCGGATGCCGCTGGCGGTGACGGTGGCGTCCCGGGACTTCCGCTGACCGTCTCGCCCGCGCCCGGCGCCGGGCCCTCGCGACCTCCGGGCCCCGCGGTCCCCGACCACGGGGACCACCGGGACGCACGGACCACCGGGACACGCGGACCACCGGGACGCACGGACCACCGGGACACGCGGACCACCGGGACACGCGGACCACCGGGGCCGGGCAGACCACGGGCCCCGCCGGAGGAACCGGCGGGGCCCGTGGGCGGTCGGAACGGGGTCAGGACTTGACGAGCGGCCCGCCCATCGACATCGCGCGTCCGCCCAGCGTCTGGCCGAACGCGTCGAACAGGATGTAGGCGAACACGATGCAGAACGCGAACGTCGTGATCCCGGCGATCGGGAACAGGCCCGCGTTGCCCGCGGTCACACCGATGTAGGCCAGCACGAAGGTGATGTCGACGAGCACGAAGCCGATCGTGAACATCAGCGGCAGGCGCAGCGTCGCCAGCGTCAGCAGGACGAACACCAGGGTGAACGAGAGCAGATAGGTCGACTGGATCGACCCGACCTGCTCGGTGGACAGGGCCTCTCCGGTGCCGGCGTCGATGATCCAGCCGTTGTTCAGCGCCATGAGCAGCACGCCGAAGCTGGTCCAGAACGCGGAGAAGACCCCGAAGATCGCGGCGGTGACGCTGTCCCCGACGCGCAGCGCGACCATGGCCGACAGCAGCAGGAACAGACCCGCCGAGAAGGTCACGATCGGGATCATGCCGCCGGGCAGTGCGGTGGTGTCCAGGTAGCCCACGAACCACAGACCCAGCGTGATGCCGGACGGCAGGAAGCAGATGAGGCCCATCAGGGCCGGGTTGGCAGCCGGGGCGGCTGCTGCCGGGGCGGGCGGGGCAGCAGCGGCGTGCGCCCCCGCGGTGTCGCTCTCCACGCTCATGGAAAACTCCTCGTCGAGTTCGTGACCGGTCGAGCACCGGCGGTGTGATTCTGCTCTCGCGGAGATCGTTTTTCGCCCCTCCGTACGACCAGACCCCGACCTGTACCCCGGTCGCACGGAACCGGACCGTCGTCGCAGCTCGCGGGGACGGCGCCCCCTACCTGCGCGGCACGTACGCGTCCTTCGGTCAGGTTCGACCGGCCCGGGCGTCACCTGAGAGGATGCCCGGGTGAGCGCACGCGTGATGGACGGCAAGGCGACATTGGCGGAGCTGCTCGACGACCTGCGGGGCCGTGTCGAGAAGCTGACCGCCGCCGGGGTGACCCCCGGGCTGGGCACGGTGCTGGTCGGTGACGACCCCGGATCGCACGCCTACGTGCGCGGCAAGCACCGCGACTGCGCCAAGGTCGGCATGACCTCGCTGCAGCGCGAGCTCCCCGCCGACGCGAGCCAGGCCCAGGTCGAGGACACGATCGACGAGCTGAACGCCGACCCGACCTGCACGGGCTTCATCGTGCAGCTCCCACTGCCGGACGGTCTCGACGCCGGCGCCGCGCTGGAGCGGGTCGACCCGGGCAAGGACGCCGACGGTCTGCACCCGACCAACCTGGGTCGCCTGGTCCTCGGCGAGCCGGGACCGCTGCCGTGCACCCCGCGCGGCATCGTCGAGCTGTGCCGCCGGTTCGGTGTCGAGCTGAACGGGGCGCGGGTCGTCGTCGTGGGTCGTGGCGTGACGGTCGGCCGCCCGCTGGGGCTGCTGCTGACCCGCCGTTCGGAGAACGCCACCGTCACCCTGTGCCACACCGGCACCCGGGACCTGACGGCGCACCTGCGGGAGGCCGACGTCGTCGTCGCCGCGGCGGGCCGGGCGGGGCTCATCACCGCCGACCAGATCAAGCCGGGCGCCGCGGTGCTCGATGTCGGCGTCACCCGTACCGACCTGGGCCTGGTCGGCGACGTGGCGCCCGAGGTCGCCGAGGTCGCCGGGCTGCTGGCGCCGATGCCGGGCGGCGTGGGGCCGATGACCCGCGGGATGCTGCTGACGAACGTCGTCGAGGCAGCCGAACGCAGCCTGTCGGAGTGAGAATCGATACCGAACTCAGCCTGTCGGCATGACGGGCGGCGGGGGGCGGTGATGGTGGCGACCCGTTCCGGTCACGGCCTGCGGGCCCGGCTGCGGGCGCACTGGCCGCTGCTCGTCGTCCTCGGTGTGTCGCTGGTCGGGCTGCAGCGGGTGGTCACCGAGCACTGGCGCGAGGGGTCCGCGGCGCTGGCGGTGGCGATGCTGGTCGCCGCGGGCCTGCGCGTCGCGCTGCCGCCGGACCGGGTCGGGCTGCTCGCGATCCGCGGCCGCTACGCCGACGCGCTGGTGTACGGCGGGTTCGGCGTCGTCGTCCTGCTGCTGGCTCTGACGATCACCCAGGGCTCGCTGACCATCAGCTGAGTGCTCGGCTGCGGGAGCCGCCGGTCGTCTCCGGGCCCGCCGGGCGCCGGGTCGGGGGTCTGCGGGGGCCCGCGGGACGCTTGCTCCCGGGACGCCCGGGGCCGGTGCTGGTCGCGCGCACGGCCCGGCCCGGCCGGGCGGGGAGATCCCCGGTCGGTGCGCTGCGGGACGGCCTGATAATGATCATCGCTAACGAGATTCTACCGGTGGGTACACCCGCTCCGGGACGGGGGTTGCTCCGGACGGGTTGCGTGACGTCGCCCACGGTGGCCCGCTGATCACCCGTTGATCGCAACGAAGATCCATCCGCCACCCGGTCGGCGGCGCTCGGTCCGGCGGGACCCCACGGACGGAGGTGGTCCCTGCCACCGTCCGCGAGCATGATCGCGCCATGACCGACCGCAGCGGCCACATCGTCGACACCCTCGTGACCGCCTTCGACGACCTGATGGCCGCCGACCCCGCGGCGTTCCGGACCAAGTTCCGGAAGATGGCCGCCGACCCGTTCGCGTTCTACCGGGGCAGCGCCTGCCTGTTCTACGACGACGTCGCCCGCCGCGAGGACCCCTGGGTCGACGAGCGGACCGCCCGGGTCTGGATCCAGGGCGACCTGCACGCGGAGAACTTCGGCACCTACATGGACGGCGACGGCGTGCTCGTCTTCGACGTCAACGACTTCGACGAGGCCTACCTCGGCCACTGGACCTGGGACGTCACCCGGTTCGCGGCCAGCCTGTGCCTGCTCGGCTGGCGCAAGGCGCTGTCGGACCGGTCGCTGTCCGAGCTCGTCGAGCGCTACTGCCGCAGCTATCTGGCCCAGGTGCGGCACTTCGCCGACCGCGACGACGACGCGTTCTCGCTGCGCCTGGACACCACCGAGGGCCCGGTGCACCAGGTCCTGCAGACCGCGCGCACCCGGACCCGGGTCGGACTGCTCGACGCGGTCACCGAGACCGAGGGCTTCGACCGGATCCTGCGCGCCGGCCCCGGCGTCCGCACCCTCGACGACGACGAGAAGGCCGCGGTCACCGCGGCGTTCGAGGCGTACGTGGCCACGATCCCGGAGTCCCGGCGCCACCGCGGCGTCGCCTACACCGTCAAGGACGTCGCCGGGCGCTCCGGCGTGGGCATCGGCAGCGCCGGGCTGCCGACCTACACGGTGCTGGTCGAGGGGCTGAACCAGGCGCTGGACAACGACATCGTCGTGTCGATGAAGCAGGGCAACGTGGCCGCGCCCTCGCGGGTGGTCACCGACGAGCGGGTGGCGTCGGCGTTCCGCCACCACGGGCACCGGACGGCGGTCTCGCAGCGCGCGCTGCAGGCGCACGCCGACCCGATGCTGGGTTGGACCGAGCTCGACGGCGTCGGGTTCGTCGTCGCCGAGGTCTCGCCCTACGAGGCGGACCTGGACTGGTCGGAGCTCACCGAGCCCGATGAGATCGCGCCGGTCGTCGCGGACCTGGGCCGGGCCACCGCGAAGATCCACTGCGTGGCCGACGCCGACGCCGACCACGCGCTCGTCGACTTCCGGGTCGAGGAGGCGGTCGCGGCGCGCACCGCCGGTGCGGAGGACGCGTTCGTGGAGTGGGTCGTGGAGTTCGCCCACGACTACGCCCGGACCGTGCGCACCGACCACGCGCTGTTCGTGGAGGCGTTCCGCTCCGGGCGCATCCCCGGCGTCAGCTCGGCCTGACACGCCGACGGCCCGCCCTCCCGGCAGCGGGGGGACGGGCCGTCGCGGTGGGGCTACTTGCCGGCGAAGGCGTCGATCGCCGCGTTGAACGTGGCGCTCGGCCGCATGACCGCGTCGGTCTTCGCGCGGTCGACGTAGTAGTAGCCACCCAGGTCGACCGGGTCGCCCTGGACCGCGTTCAGCTCACCGACGACCGTGTCCTCGGCGGCGGCGAGCTTCTCGGCGAGCGGGGCGAAGATCGCGGCCAGCTCGGTGTCCTCGGTCTGCGCGGCGAGGGCCTGCGCCCAGTACAGCGCGATGTAGAAGTGGCTGCCGCGGTTGTCGAGCTCCCCGACCTTGCGCGACGGCGACTTCCCGTTCTCCAGCAGCGTGCCGGTGGCCTCGTCGAGGGTCTGGCCGAGCAGCTTGGCCCGCAGCGGCTCCTCGGTCTTCGAGGCCAGCATCTCCAGCGAGACGGCCAGCGCGAGGAACTCGCCGAGGGAGTCCCACCGCAGGTGGTTCTCCTTCTGCAGCTGCTGCACGTGCTTCGGCGCGGACCCGCCGGCGCCGGTCTCGAACAGGCCGCCGCCGTTCATCAGCGGGACGATCGACAGCATCTTCGCCGACGTGCCCAGCTCCATGATCGGGAACAGGTCGGTGAGGTAGTCGCGCAGCACGTTGCCGGTCACCGAGATGGTGTCCTCGCCCTTGCGGGCCCGCTCCAGGGTGTAGCGGGTGGCCTCGGCGACCGGGAGGATCTCGATGGTCAGTCCGTCGGTGTCGTGCTCGCCCAGGTACGTCTCGACCTTCGCGATCAGCTGCGCGTCGTGGGCGCGCGCCGAGTCCAGCCAGAAGACGGCGGGGGAGCCGGTGGCCCGGGCCCGCTCGACGGCCAGACCGACCCAGTTGCGGATCGGGGCGTCCTTGGTCTGGCAGCCGCGCCAGATGTCGCCCTCGCTGACCTCGTGCGAGAGCTTCTCCTCGCCCGACGCCGCGTCGACGACGCGCACGGTGCCCGCGGAGGCGATCTCGAAGGTCTTGTCGTGGCTGCCGTACTCCTCGGCCTTCTGCGCCATCAGCCCGACGTTCGGGACGGTGCCCATCGTCGTCGGGTCGAAGGCGCCGTTGGCCTGGCAGTGCTTGACGGTCTCGTCGTAGAGCGGGGCGTAGGACGAGTCCGGGATGACGAACTTGGTGTCCTGCAGCGCGTCGTCGGCGTTCCACATCCGGCCGGAGGTGCGGATCGCGGCCGGCATCGAGGCGTCGATGATGACGTCGCTCGGGACGTGCAGGTTGGTGATCCCGCGCGCGGAGTCGACCTGGGCCAGCGCCGGGCCGGTCTCGTAGGCGGCGGTGATGGCCTTCTCGACGGCGTCGCGCTTGTCGGCGGGCAGCTTCTCCAGCGCGGTCAGGATCGAGGCGAGACCGTCGTCGGGGTCGGCGCCCACGGAGGCGAGGTCGTCGGCGAAGGAGGCGAACACGTCGGCGAAGTAGGCGCGGACGGCGTGGCCGAAGATGATCGGGTCGGAGACCTTCATCATCGTGGCCTTGAGGTGCACCGAGAACAGCACGCCCTTGGCCTTGGCGTCGGCGACCTGCTCGGCGAGGAAGGCCTGCAGCGGCTCGCGACGCATGACGGCGCCGTCGAACACCTCGCCGTCCAGCAGCGCGACCTTCTCCTTCAGCACCGTGACGGTGCCGTCGGCGGCGACGTGCTCGATGCGGACCGCGCCGTCACCGGCGGCGGTGAACGAGGTCTCGGAGTGGCGGAAGTCGCCGTCGTCCATGGTGGCGACGTGGCTGGCGGAGTCGGAGCTCCAGGCGCCCATCGAGTGCGGGTGCTTGCGGGCGAAGTTCTTCACCGACAGCGGGGCGCGGCGGTCGGAGTTGCCCTCGCGCAGCACCGGGTTGACCGCGGAGCCCTTGACCGAGTCGTAGGCGGCGCGGGCGGCCTTCTCCTGCTCGGTCTGCGGGTTGTCCGGGTAGTCCGGTACGTCGTAACCGGCGCCCTGGAGCTCGGTGATCGCCGCCTTGAGCTGCGGGATCGACGCCGAGATGTTCGGCAGCTTGATGATGTTGGCGTCCGGTGTCTTCGCCAGCTCGCCCAGCTCGGACAGCGAGTCCGGGACGCGCTGGGCGTCGGTGAGCCGGTCCGGGAACTTCGCCAGGATGCGGGCGGCCAGGGAGATGTCGCGGGTCTCCACGTCGACCCCGGCCTGGCCGGCGAAGGCCTCGATGACCGGCAGGAAGGAGTGGGTCGCCAGTGCCGGCGCCTCGTCGGTGTACGTGTAGATGAGCTTCATCGCGTCCTCAGGCCTGCCTCGGCTCGTCGTGTGTGCTGCCGTGTCCAGCGAGCGGGCCGCGACGGCGCCGGCGGACGGGCCCGGGACGACCGGGCGGGTCCCCGGCGCGGCGACCCGCTGACTGGGCCACACGCTATCTGTTCACCGGCCCTGCACGCCCGCAGGAGTAACCGGCCCGACACCCCCGTGATGGTCGAGCCCACGGCCGCGGACCGGCTACCGTGGTCGCGGCAGCGCTCGGCGGGAGGGGAACCACGGTGGCGAAGGTCTTCGGGCTCACCCGGAAGTCGCTCCTGAGGGGCTGGCCGCTGGTCGGGCTCATCGGAGTCGGCCTCACGGTCGTCGCACTCGCCTACGGCGGTGTCACCGGGAACCTGGAGACCACCGGGTGCCGTGTCGTCGTGCAGGGCGAGCAGGTGACGGTGCGCTCGGCGCCCGGCAACTCGGCGGCGCCGGTCCGCACGCTCCCGGTCGGGACCGAGGTCGCGGCGGAGACGATCGTCGACGGCGGCTTCCGCAAGCTCACCGAGCAGAACCAGTGGGTCCCGGTGGACTCCGTCGCCGCGACCTCGGGCAGCCGGTGCTGAACCCGTCGCGCAGCGTGATCAGGGGTGCGGCACAGTAGACGGTGTGAACGCGCTCGCCACGGTCAACGTCAACGGGGTCCGTGCCGCCGCCACCAAGGGGCTGCTGGAGTGGCTGGCCGCGACCGACGCGCGGGCGGTCTGCCTGCAGGAGGTCCGGGCACGGCCCGACGAGCTGCCGGCCGCCTTCCTGGCCGCGCTCGACGAGGGCGGCTGGCACCTGCGCCTGGCCCCGTCGCTGACGGCGAAGGGCCGCAACGGCGTCGCGGTGCTGAGCCGGGACGAGCCCGAGGCGGTACGGATCGGCTTCCCGAGCGGAGCCCGCGGAGCGAGCAACGGCACCGACCCCACCACCGACCTGGACGGCCGCTACGTGGAGGTGGACCTGCCCGGCGGGCTCACCGTGGCCTCGTTGTACCTGCCCAAGGGCATGGCGGGCACCGAGCGGCAGGACCGCAAGGACGCGTTCTGCGCGGCCTTCGGTGACCACCTGCGCACCGCGTTCGACCGGTGCGCCGCGACCGGGCGGCAGATGGTCGTCGGCGGGGACTGGAACATCGCCCCCACCGAGCTGGACCTGCGCAACTGGCGCGGGAACCGGCGCAACTCCGGGTTCCTGCCGCACGAGCGGGAGTGGTTCGCGAAGCTGCTCGAACACGGCTGGCGCGACGTGGTCCGCGAGCGGCACCCGGGCGTCGACGGGCCGTACTCGTGGTGGAGCTACCGCGGGCGGGCCTTCGACAACGACACCGGGTGGCGGATCGACCACCTGCTCACCACCCCCGGGCTCGCGGACGCCGCGCACGAGGCCGTCGTGGACCGGGCGCCCGCGCACGACCGGCGCTTCTCCGACCATGCCCCCGTCGTCGTCCGGCTGGGGGCCGTGTGATCGCCGGCCGGATGGTCGGCGGCCGCTACCTGCTGCTCGACGAGCTGGGCCGGCGCGGTTTCGGGCCCACCCACCGTGCCGAGGACCGCATCACCGGCCGCACCGTCGCCGTCACCGAGATCGCGCTGCCCGCGGTCGCGGGGGTCCGGGAGCGGCTGCTCACCGAGGTCCGGGCGGCCGGACGGCTGCGCCACCCGTCGGTCGTCGGGGTGCTGGACCTGGTCACCGACCGGTCCTCGGCCGGGGACATGCGCGAGTACCTGGTCACCGAGCACCCGGAGGCGCGACCGCTGGGTGCGGTCGTCGAGACGGCGCCGCCCTCTCCCCGGCAGGTCGCGCTCGTGGGCCGGGACGTGCTGGCCGCCCTGCGTGCGGTGCACGCCGACGGCGGCACCCACGGCGGCCTCGACGCCGACGCGGTGCTCGTCACCGCCGACGGCCGTGCCCTGCTCACCGACGTCGGCCTCGCCCGCGCGGTCGGTCCGCGCCCCGGCGGGAACGGTGCGCCCGCCGCCCCCGAGGGCGGCGACACCCCGGCCGCGGACCTGTGGTGCCTGGGCGCCGTCCTGCGCGAGGCGGCGGGCCCGCGCCCGTCGGCGGGCAGCGCGCTCGCGACGGTCCTGGACGGCCTCACCGCCGACGACCCGGCCGAGCGCCCGACCCACGACCGGGCCGCCGAGCTGTTCGAACGCGGCGCCCGGCCCCGGTCCCCGGGCGGGGACCTCGGCCGCAACCGCTGGATCCTGCTGGGCGTGGCCGGGGTGCTGGCCGTGGTCGTCGTCGTGCTGCTCGTCCTCGCCGTCCTCTGAGCACACCCGGGGGCGGAAACCCGGCGGCGCCCGCGACGCGGCGGGGGGCACGATGGGCCGGGTGAGCCGGAGCGTCGAACACCCCGCCGACCACCCCCGCGTCGCCGCCGTGAAGGAGGCGCTGCGCCGCGCCGGTGCCGACCCCGCGTCGATCGCGGGCCTGGTGCTGCTGCCCGACGCGGTGACCACCGCGGCCGCGGCGGCCGCCGCGCTGGAGGTGGAGGTCGGCCAGATCGCGAACTCACTGGTGTTCGACGCCGACGGCGCCCCGCTGCTCGTGCTCACCTCCGGGGCGCACCGGGTCGACACCGACAGGGTCGCCGCGCTGGTCGGCGCGGCGCGGGTCGGACGGGCGTCGAAGGAGTTTGTCCGCGAGACCACCGGGCAGGTCATCGGCGGGGTCGCACCCGTCGGGCACCCGGCGCCGGTCCGCACCCTGGTCGACGTCGCGCTGCGGGACTTCGACCGGGTCTGGGCGGCCGGCGGGGTGGCCCGCTCGGTGTTCCCGACGACCTTCGACGAGCTCGTCGCGGTCACCGGCGGGACGCCCGCCGAGGTCGCCTGAGCCGTATTCCCGCACCGGCCGTGATCCATCGCCGGGAAACGGACGGTCGCTGCGATGATCCGCGAAACCTAGTGTGGGTGGCATGGCCGATACTCCCGCCGCACCCGTCCCGGCCGAGGCCGAACCGCCGGTCGGACTCCCGACCCCCGCACCCGCCGAACCGGTGCCCTCGGACTCGGCGTTCCGCCGGGCCCTGCGCCGGGTCCGGGACGGGTCCACCCTCGACGTCACCGAGGCCGCCGTCCTGCTCGCCGCCCGCGGCGAGCACCTCGACGAGCTGCTCGGCCACGCCGGCCGGGTCCGCGACGCCGGACTCGTCGAGGAGGGCCGCCCGGGCGTGGTCACCTACTCCCGCAACGTCTTCATCCCGCTGACCCGGCTCTGCCGCGACCGCTGCCACTACTGCACGTTCGCGACCGTCCCGCACAGGCTCGACGACATGTACCTGGAGCGCGACGAGGTCGTCGAGATCGCCCGCCAGGGCGCCGCGCAGGGCTGCAAGGAGGCCCTGTTCACCCTCGGCGACCGCCCCGAGGACCGCTGGCCGCAGGCCCGCGAGTGGCTCGAGGCGCGCGGCTACGACTCCACCCTCGACTACGTCCGGGCCTGCGCGATCGCCGTGCTGGAGGAGACCGGGCTGCTGCCGCACCTCAACCCGGGCGTCATGAGCTGGGAGGAGCTGACCCGGCTCAAGCCGGTCGCGGCCAGCATGGGGATGATGCTGGAGACGACGTCGCAGCGGCTGTTCGAGAAGGGCGGCCCGCACTTCGGCAGCCCCGACAAGGAGCCCGCGGTCCGGCTGCGCGCCCTCACCGACGCCGGTCGCGTCGGCGTCCCGTTCACCACCGGCATCCTGATCGGCATCGGCGAGAACCGCACCGAGCGGGCCGAGTCGCTGTTCGCGATCCGCTCCGCCGCCCGCGCGCACGGGCACGTGCAGGAGGTGATCGTCCAGAACTTCCGGGCGAAGCCGGACACCGCGATGGCGAACGACCCGGACGCCGACCTGGAGGACCTGGCCGCCACCATCGCGGTCGCCCGGCTCGTGCTGGGTCCGAAGGTGCGGCTGCAGGCGCCGCCGAACCTCGTCGGCGACGAGCAGGCGCTGATGCTGCGCGCCGGGATCGACGACTGGGGCGGTGTCTCCCCGGTGACGGTGGACCACGTGTCCCCGGAGATGCCGTGGCCCGCCGTCGACGAGCTGGCCGCGATCACCGAGGCCGAGGGCTTCACGTTGCAGGAGCGGCTCACCGCCTACCCGAAGTACGTGCGGGCCGGGTCGCCGTGGATCGACGCGCGGCTGCACGGCCACGTCGCCGCGCTGTCCGGGCCGGACGGGCTCGCCCGGCCCGACGCCGTCGTGGAGGGGCGGGCGTGGCAGGAGCCCGACGGCGGGTTCGCCTCGACCGGGCGCACCGATCTGAACTCCACGATCGACACGACCGGGCGCACCGAGGACCGGCGCAGCGACTTCGGCGACGTCTACGGCGACTGGGACGAGGTGGCCGCCGAGCTGGAGCACCAGCGCGCCGGGCACGGGGCGGCCCCCGAGCGGCTCGACTCCGACGTCCGGGCCGGGCTGGACCTGGCCGCGTCCGACCCGGCGGCGCTGCTCGACCCGGCGCACGCCGACGCCGCGATGGCCGTGCTGACCGCCGACGGACCCGCGCTGCGCACCCTGCTCGACCTCGCCGACGACGTGCGCAGGCAGGTCACCGGGGACGACGTCACCTACGTGGTCAACCGGAACATCAACTTCTCGAACGTCTGCTACGTCGGCTGCCGGTTCTGCGCCTTCGCCCAGCGTGAGCGCGACGCCGACGCCTTCCGGCTCTCGCTCGACGAGGTCGCCCAGCGCGCCGCGGAGGCCGCCCGCGACGGCGCCACCGAGGTCTGCGTGCAGGGCGGCATCGACCCGCAGCTGCCGGTGTCGTTCTACGCCGACCTGGTCCGCGCGGTCACCGCGGCCGTGCCGGGGATGCACGTGCACGCGTTCTCCCCGATGGAGATCGTCTCCGCGGCGGCCAAGGCCGGGGTGTCGATCCGGGAGTGGCTGACCGAGCTGAAGGCCGCCGGGCTCGGCTCGATCCCGGGCACCGCCGCCGAGATCCTCGACGACGAGGTCCGCTGGGTGCTGACCAAGGGCAAGCTGCCGGCGTCGCAGTGGATCGAGGTCGTGTCGACCGCGCACGAGCTGGGGATCCCCAGCAGCTCGACGATGATGTACGGCCACGTCGACGAGCCCCGGCACTGGCTCGGGCACCTGCGCACACTGGCGTCGATCCAGGACCGCACCGGTGGGTTCACGGAGTTCGTGCCGTTGCCGTTCGTGCACCACAACGCCCCGATCTACCTGGCCGGGATCGCCCGGCCGGGACCGACGGAGCGCGACAACCGGGCGGTGCACGCGTTCGCCCGGCTCGCGCTGCACGGGCGGATCGACCACGTCCAGTGCTCCTGGGTCAAGCTCGGCGACGACCTCGCCGCGGACATCCTGGCCGGGGGCGCCGACGACATGGGCGGCACCCTGATGGAGGAGACGATCTCCCGGATGGCCGGCTCGGAGAACGGCTCCGAGCGCTCCGTCGCCGAGCTCACCGCGATCGCGGCGGCCGCCGCTCGCCCGGTCCGGCAGCGGACGACGACCTACCGCGGCGAGCCCCGCGTGCTCACCCCGGCGCCGGGTACCGGGCCGCGGACGCTGCCGTTGACCCCGGCCTGATCCCGGCCGGTCCTGCGTCGCCTCCGGGCCGCGCGGGACCGGCCCGGCCGCCGATCGGCCTACGGTGGCGGTATGGGTGTACTCGGAGAGATGTTCCCGCGGAAGCGGATGCACGAGGACTCGGACGCCGCGCAGGGCGGGCAGCAGTGGCGGCTCGGCCCGATCGACCTCGACAAGGGCGTGGTGACGGTCGAGCCGGCCCCGCGGCCCGAGGACCCCGAGCAGGGGAAGGGCCGGGAGAACGGATGACGTGCTGACCGGGACGACGCCCCGCGGCTGCCGCAGCCCCCTCACCGCGCTGTCGCAGGACGTCCGCCCCGGCCGGTGGACCGACCCCCCGATCCGGCCCACCCCGCCGCCGGCCGTGCCCGGAGGCGCGGCTTCGATCGGCAGAGTGAGGCCAACGGTACGATCTTGAGCAGTCCGGGGTCAAGGGAGGCGAGCGGGTGCGGCCGCAGGAGCTGGGCGCCGTGGGGCGCGGTCTCGGCCTGCTCGCCGACACCTGGACGCTGTTGATCCTGCAGCGCGCGTTCCTCGGCGTCAGCCGGTACGCGGGGTGGCGGGAGACCCTCAACATCTCCGACGCGACGCTGTCGGCGCGGCTGCGCGGTCTCGTCGACGCGGGTCTGCTCGAGCCCCGCAGCTACGCCGACGGTGGCCGCGAGCGCCGCGGCTACGCCCTCACCGAGCGCGGCGGCGACATCTGGAAGCTGCTGATCTGCACCTGGGACTGGGAGAAGACCTGGGTCCCGCGGGAGGTCCCGCTCCCCGAGATCGTGCACCGCGACTGCGGCCGCCCCACCCGGGTGCGGGTGTGCTGCGCGGCCTGCGGCGGCGCGGTCGGGCCGCGGGACACCGAGGTCGAGCGCGAGCCGTGGGCGCCGGGGCTGGACCGGCTGGCCCGCAGGCACCCGCGGCGCACCCGCGGCGCGCTGCCCGTCGACCCGCTCTCGTTCCTGCCCGGTGCGATGGAGATCATCGGCGACCGGTGGGGTGCCGCCGTCCTCGGCGCCGCGCTCACCGGGATCCGGGCGTTCAACTGCTTCGCCCTCGAGCTGGCGATCTCCCCGGAGGTGCTGTCGGACCGGCTGCGCCGCTTCGTCGCGCTCGGGGTGCTCAGCCGCAGCGGCGACGGCGAGTACCGCCTCACCGACAAGGGGCGGGCCAGCTTCCCGATCCACGCCTGCCTGGTCGAGTGGTCGCACCGCTGGTGCGGCGGAGACGGCGCCCCGATCGACCTCACGATCCGCCACCGGGCCTGCGGGCAGCCGCTCTGGGTGCGGCTGGACTGCGAGCAGTGCGGGCGGGCGTTCGCCCGGGACTCGGTGTCCCCGGTGCGCCCGAGATGACGGACGGTAGGGAACGATGGCGGGCATGAACGACGCCCACCGTCCCCGCGTGCTGTCCGGGATCCAGCCCACGGCCGACTCGTTCCACCTCGGCAACTACCTGGGTGCGCTGCGGCAGTGGGTGGCCCTGCAGGACGACCACGAGGCGTTCTACTGCGTCGTGGACCTGCACGCGATCACGGTGGAGCACGACCCGGCCGAGCTGGCCCGGCGTACCCGGGTCGCGGCCGCCCAGCTGCTCGGGTTGGGGCTCGACCCGGACCGCTGCACGCTGTTCGTGCAGTCGCACGTCCCGGAGCACGCGCGGCTGTCCTGGATCCTGGAGTGCATCACCGGCTTCGGCGAGGCCGGCCGGATGACCCAGTTCAAGGACAAGTCCGCCAAGCAGGGCACCGACCGGGCGACCGTCGGGCTGTTCACGTACCCGATCCTGCAGGCCGCGGACATCCTGCTCTACCAGGCCGACCGCGTCCCGGTCGGCGAGGACCAGCGCCAGCACCTGGAGCTGACCCGCAATCTCGCGCAGCGGTTCAACCACCGCTTCGGCGAGACGTTCCGGGTGCCCGAGCCGCACATCCCGCAGGCCACGGCGAAGATCTACGACCTGCAGGACCCGACGGCGAAGATGAGCAAGTCGGCGTCGTCGCCCAGCGGGATCGTGGAGCTTCTCGACCCGCCGCGGACCTCGGCCAAGAAGATCCGCTCCGCGGTGACCGACAACGAGCGCGAGATCCGCTTCGACCCGGAGAACAAGCCGGGCATCGCGAACCTGCTCACCATCAACGCGGCGATGACCGACCGGAAGGTCGCCGAGGTCGAGGCCGAGTACGTCGGCCGCGGCTACGGCGACCTGAAGAAGGACCTGGGCGAGATCGTCGCCGCGTTCGCGGAGCCGTTCGCGGAGAAGGTGAACGGCTACCTGGCCGATCCGGCCGAGCTCGACCGGGTGCTCGCGCGCGGTGCCACCCGTGCGCGTGAGGTCTCCGGCGCGACACTGGCCGCGGTTCACGAGAGGATCGGGTTCCTCCCGCCCGCCTGAGCGACGCTCGCCGGGGCGGGGAGCGAACCACCGAACCGGGGGAATGATGGCCGAGAACCGCGCCGCCACGATCGCGCACCGGCTGGAGACCGACGAGGAGGAGACCGAGACCTTCCTCGACCGCCAGCGGGAGAAGCATCCGTGGCTCGACCACCTGGTCCGGGCGGGGGAGCGCTACACCGAGAACCACGGCGACCACTACGCCGCGGCGATCACCTACTTCTCCATCCTGGCGCTGGTACCGCTGCTGATGGTCGGGTTCGCGGCGGCCGGGTTCGTGCTGCGCGGCAACCCTGAGCTTCTCGACTCCCTGCGCCAGGCGATCCAGTCGGCCGCGCCGGGCCAGATCGGCGAGCTGCTCGGCGGGATCGTGCAGACCGCGATCGACCGGGCCGGGGCGATCGGTCTGATCGGTCTGGTCGGCGCGCTGTACTCGGGCATCGGCTGGATGAGCAACCTGCGCGAGGCGCTGACCGAGCAGTGGGGCCAGCGGGACGATGCCCCGCCGATGATCAAGCGGCTGGCGTTCGACCTGCTCGCCCTGGTCGGGCTCGGGCTGGCCCTGGTGCTGTCGTTCGCGATCTCCTCGATCGGTGGCGCGGCGGGGAGGTTCCTGCTCGACCTGGTCGGCCTCGGCGAGGCGACGTGGGCACGCGTGCTGCTGAGCATCGCCTCGTTCCTGCTCGTGCTCGCCGGGAACTGGCTGGTGTTCCTCTGGGTGATCGCCCGGCTGCCGCGCGAGCCCGTGTCCCTGCGCAGCGCGGCCAGGGCCGCGCTGATCGGCGCGATCGGGTTCGCGATCCTGCAGCGGGTGATGGTGATCTACCTCGGCTCGGTCACGAACTCCGCGGCCGGTGCGGCTTTCGGCTCGATCCTCGGTCTGCTGGTCTTCATCTTCTTCACCTCGCGGTTCCTGCTGTTCGTGACGGCCTGGGCCGCCAGCGCCGAGGAGAACGACCTGGGCTACCGCGACCTGCCCGCCCCGGCGATCATCCGGCCGCAGTACGTCGTCCGGGACGGGCCGGGCGCGCTCGCGTCGGCGGGCCTGGTCACCGCGGGTCTGATCGGTGGGGCACTCGGCCTGCGGGCCCTGGGGCGCCGGCGGCGCTGACCCGCCGCGGCACGGTCCGCACACCGCGGGTCCACCCACCGGGGCTGCCGCGCTGCGGCGAGGTGCCGGCGGCTCGTGGTCACCGGGGTGCCCCGCCACGCCGACCCGCCCCGATCTCGAAGGACGTTATCCCGACGAGTTCGCTCACCCGGTAAACGAGTTCGCAGGAGGGTGTGGACCCCGGCCCTCGGGCGCTCGGGTGAGTCGGCGCCGTACCGGCCGGGTCTCCGATACCGGCCCCGACGAACTCGTTCGCCCGGTGAACGTTCCGCGGACCTGAGCTCCGGGGATGATCCTGACGAGTCCGCTTACCCGGTAAGCGAATTTCGCAGGAGGGTGCACCCGGCCCTCGGGCACCGGGGCGAGCCGGCGCCGACCCGGGCGGGTCCCGGGCGTCCGCGTGGTCCCGTCCGTGCCGCAGGTCAACGGCGCCGGCGCAGCCGCGCGGCCACCAGCGCCCCGACGCCG
>NZ_JAMXSG010000074.1:0-22060 GCF_024124365.1 Pseudonocardia sp. McavD-2-B | reverse complement strand
CCGGCGCGGCGACCGGGACACCGGGTGCGGCCGACGCGGCCGGGGCGAACGCCAGCACCAGGGCGGCGACCGTCGCCGCCACGATCGGGGTACGGACCCACCGGGTCCGGGGGAGCACGTGCACGTCATCGAAACTACGCAGATCGCCGCGACCGCGTCGCCGGGCGGCGGGTGCGTCCCGCCACGCCCGCCGCACGGCACCGGTCCGGCACGGGAACCGGCACCGGCCCCGGCGAACCGGGCACCCGGGATGAATGCCGCACCAACGGCGCGTGACCCCCGGGTGTCGCCGGGCGTTCACCCGACGTTCCGCCGTGCAACGCCGACCGGAAGCCGTGGCCCGGCACCGTCACCGGGTGTGAGCGTCAACCCCACCGGAGAGACCCCCGGCGTCGGTGTCCCGCGGGCACTCGCCGTCGACATGACGATCGCCGACCAGCAGGACTGGCTCGCCGCCTTCCTGCGACGCCACCCCGTCAGCCGGCGCACCGCGCTGCGCGGCGGCGCCGGAGTCCTGGCGACGCTCGCGGCGTCCGGGTCGCCCTGGGCGCGCGGGGTGGCCGCGGCCGCCGCACCCGCGCCGGTCACCGTCGTCGGACGGCACCTGGCCTACGGGCCCGACCCGGCCCGCTCGATGTCGTTCTCCGGGGAGCTGACCGCGGCCCCGCCGCCCGGCCGGATGGTCGTCGACGTCGGCACCGACTCCGGGTTCGGGCTCACCCTCCCGGTGCAGGTCCGCCCCCTGGAGAGCCTCGTCCCGCAGGTCGACGGCAGCATCCGCGGCACCCGCCAGTGGTTCGCCCACGCCCGCGCCGACGGCCTCGCCCCCGGCAGCCGCTACGTCTACCGGTTCCGCATCGAGGGTCCCGGCGGAACGACGACGACCACCGCCACCAGCACCTTCCGGACGGCCGCACCCCGCGGCACCCGGCACCGGTTCACCTTCACCGCCTTCGCCGACCAGGGCGTGAGCACCGGTGGGGAGCCGAACCACTACAAGCCCGACGACACCCACCGCAGCCCGGCGCCCGCGGAGTCGCTGACCGCGCTCGTCGCCGCGGAGGCACCCGCGTTCCACCTGCTCGCCGGCGACATCTGCTACGCGGACCCCTCCGGCGCCGGCAGGCCCGTCCGCAACGGCGCCCGGCAGGACGACGAGGCCCACGACAGCTTCGACCCCACCGTCTGGAGCACCTACTTCGCCGCGATCGAACGCTCGGCCGCGTCGACCCCGTGGATGTTCGCCACCGGCAACCACGACATGGAGGCGCTCTACGACCTGAACCGGGCCGACGGCCCCGCGCACGGCTACGCCGGTCACGCCGCCCGGCTCGCGCTGCCCGGGACCGGCCCCCGCGGCTGCCCCTCGGTGTACGCGTTCACCCACGGCACCGTCGGGGTCGTCAGCGTGGACGCCAACGACCTCTCCACCGAGATCCCGACCAACGCCGGCTACTCCGGCGGGACCCAGCTGACCTGGCTGGAGCGGACCCTGGCCGGCTGGCGCGCCGACCCGGACATCGAGTGGATCGTGCTGTTCTTCCACCACTGCGCGTTCGCCACCTCGGGCTCGCACGCCTCCGACGCCGGGGTGCGACGGGCGCTGGCGCCCCTGTGCGACCGCTACCGGGTCGACCTGTGCGTGCAGGGCCACAACCACCAGTACGAGCGCACCGACCCCATCCGCGACGGCCGCCCCACCCGCCCGGCGCCGGACCGCTCCACCGTCCACCCGGAGACCGACGGCACCACCTATGTCTGCGTCGGCTCCGGCGGACGGCCCCGCTACCGCTGGCAGCCCGGCGAGACCGACAGCGTCCGCGGCCACGAGACCGAGCAGGCGCCGGTCACGAGCTTCCTGGCCGGCCCCGACGACCAGAAGCAGGCCGAGACCGTCACCTGGTCGCGGACCCGCTACCTCGGTTACGCCTACCTGCGCTGCTCGGTGGTCCCCGGTTCCGGCGGCACCGACTCCCGTCTCGTCGTGCACGCGATCACCGACCTCGGCGAGGAGATCGACATGGTCCGGCTCAGCCGTCGCATGCGCCGCTGAACCGGACACAAAGGACGAGTTCCGGCCCCGACCGGGTGCCCTGGGTCACCCCGACTCGCCATGCAACGGACCAGGGAGGACACTTCACCTACCGCAGGGGAGTATCCCTACCGCGGTGGTGTCGTCAGCACGGTGTCGTCGCGAGCGTGGTTCGCGAGCGGACCCGGCACCACCGGCCACACCCGGCAGCCGCAGGAACGGGCTGCCGTGGCGGGAGAGACCTCGGGCTGTCTGATGCTGCCCTGGTCTGGAGGAACTTCGTGAACGTGCCCCTGTGGGTCTGGCTGGTCACCATCGTCGGATTCGTGCTGGTGATCGGCGCGGACCTGTGGCTCAACGACCACAAGCCGCACGCCGTGACCCTGGGTGAGGTCACCCGCTGGGTCGTCTTCTACGTGGTGCTGGCCGTCGCGTTCGGCTGCGGGGTCTGGTTCTTCTCCGGGGGCACCTACGCCGGTGAGTTCTTCGCCGGCTACCTGACCGAGTACTCGTTGTCGGTCGACAACCTGTTCGTCTTCCTCATCATCATGTCCGCGTTCAAGGTGCCGGTCCTCCACCAGCACCGGGTGCTGCTGGTCGGCATCGTGATCGCGCTGATTATGCGGAGCATCTTCATCGCCGCGGGCGCGGCGGTCATCGACCGCTTCAGCTGGGTGTTCTTCCTCTTCGCCGCGTTCCTCGTCTACACCGCCGTCTCGCTGGTCAAGCAGGCTGCCGGCGGCGACGACGAGGAGTGGAAGGAGGGCCGGGTCCTGCAGTGGGTCCGCAAGGCCTTCCCGGTCACCGACGACTACCACGGCGCCAAGACCACCGTGAAGATCGACGGCAAGCGCTGGCTGACCCCGATGCTGATCGTGATGATCGCCATCGGCGTCACCGACATCATGTTCGCCCTGGACTCGATCCCGGCGATCTTCGGCCTCACCCAGGAGCCCTACCTCGTCTTCACCGCGAATGCGTTCGCGCTGATGGGGCTGCGCCAGCTCTACTTCCTGCTCGGCGGGCTGCTCAACAAGCTGGTCTTCCTGTCCTACGGCCTCGCGGTGCTGCTCGCCTTCATCGGCGTCAAGCTCGCCCTGCACGCCCTGCACGAGAACGAGCTGTCCTTCATCAACGGCGGGCAGCCGGTGCCTGTCCCCGAGGTCGGGATCGGACTCTCGCTCGGCGTCATCGTCGGCGTCCTCGCGGTCACCACGGTCGCCAGCCTCATCGCGGTCCGGATGAAGCCCGAGCTGGCCGAGCAGGGCAGCGGGATCACCGCGCCGCCGCTGGCCCGCACCAAGGAGGAGGCCGCGCGGATCGAGGCCCAGGACGAGCAGGCCGACCACCGGGTGAGCGCGCCGCCGCGCGACTGAGACCCACGCTCCCCGGCGGGCAGTGCTCCGCCCCGGCGTCCGGTTCCCCATCGGACACCGGGGCGGACCCGTGTCCGGTGCTGCTCGGCGCGCCGTGCCTGTGACCTGCGGAGACGATGGCGTCTGCCGTGTCAAGTGTTGCATCGGCAGGTGATCCCGTTCACGATCAGTTGATCCTGGCATCGTAGCGAGGGGCTGATGCATGATCCCGGTGATCGAATTCGTTCTGGGTGTCGCCGTGCTGGTCTACAGCGCGGAGAAGCTCATCGGTTATCTGGTCGGGGTGGCGAGCCGGTGGGCGATCTCGCTGTTCCTGATCGCCGTCGTCTTCACCGGGATCGAGTTCGACGATCTCGCGTTCGGCGTCGTGCTCAACATGGAGGACCTCAGCGACGTCGCGCTCGGCGCCGTCATCGGCACCACGATCGCGCTGACCGGCATCGTGCTGGCGCTCGCCGCGATCATCGCGCCGACCCGCGTCGAGGTCCCGCGCGACTACCTCGCGCTCTACGTCGCCGCTCCGGTGGTGATGTTCCTGCTCGCGCTCGGCGGGCTGCTCACCGCCGGCACCGGCGTCGTGCTGATCCTGTTGTTCGTCGCCTTCGTCGGCTGGATCGCCTACCGCGAGTACTCGGCCCGGCGGCCCGTCTGGCGCAACGCTGAGGTCTACGAGCAGCTGGAGAAGGCCGGTGTCGGCGCGGGCGGCAGCGCGACGGCGTCGGCCGGGTCGGGTGGTCCGCCCCGGGCCGACGCGACCACCGGAGCCCCCGGCTTCCGGCTGCCCGAGGACCTGCGTGTCGACGACGGCTTCCTCGCCGCGCGCGCACAGCCGCCCGGCCGGACGATCCTGTTCGCCGTGATCGCGCTGATCGGGCTCGTCGTCGGCGCGCTGATCGCCGGGCAGGGCACCGAGGGCATCCTCGAGACCTGGGCGATCAGCGGCACGGTCTTCGGGGTCACGATCGCGACCCTGGCCCTGTCGCTGGAGGACCTCCTGATCACCGTCGAGCCCGCCCGCCGCGGGGCGCCGGAGATCGCCGTCGCCAACGTCCTGGGCAGCGTCGTGTTCTCGGTGACCGGCAAGCTCGGGGTGATCCTGCTGGTCGGCGGGGCGATCGTGGTCGACCCGACGGCCCTGGTCTGGCACCTGCCCGTGCTGCTCGGACTCACCGTCCTCTCGGCCGTGTTCCTCGGAACCGGGCGGATCCGCCGCTGGCACGGTGTCGTGCTGCTCGCGCTCTACATCGCCTACTTCGTCATCAGCCTCACCGTCTTCGGCGGCGTCCCCGTCGACGACTGAGCACCCGCAGGGAGGGACGATGCTCACCAAGAACCGGATGTCCGCGGCGCTCGTGGTCGTGGCCGCCGTGATCGGCCTGGTCCTCGTGTTCGGCACGGGCGAGGGCGCCCGCGACGACGATGACGACGACGCGGGCGGCCCGCCGGCGGTCACGCGGATGGACGACGACGACCGGCAGCCCCCGGCCGTCCCGGCGCAGCAGGACCCGGCGCCGGGGCAGCAGCAGCCCGACGACGATGACGACGATTGAGGAGGCGCTACAGGTGGTGCAGCACGACGTCGTCGATGCGGCCGTCGTGCAGGGTCAGCGTCATCCAGGTGTGGGCCGGCATCCGGCGCCGGTCGGTCGGTGACCCCGGGTTGAGCAGGCGCAGCCCGTCGGCCGTGGAGTCCCACGGGATGTGGGAGTGCCCGAACACCAGCAGGTCGGTCTCGGGGTGCGCGGCGAGCGCCCGGCGTTCGCGGCCCTGCTTCGGGCCCGTCTCGTGGGTGACGGCGACCCGGACCCCGTCGAGGGTCGCCCGCGCCGTCTCGGGCAGCCGGGCGCGCAGCGCGTCGCCGTCGTTGTTGCCCCAGCAGGCGAGCAGCCGGGCCGCGCGGCCCTCGACCCGGTCGAGCAGCTCCACCGAGCACCAGTCACCGGCGTGCACGACGACGTCGGCGGCGTCGACGGCCTCCCACACCGGCCCGGGGAGCCCACCGGCGTGGGCCGCCCCGCGGCTCGGGTGGTGGGTGTCGGAGATCAGCAGGAGCGCGGTCAGCGCACGCCCACCAGGTCGCAGACGAAGATCAGGGTCTCGTTCGGGGCGATGACGCCGCCCGCACCCTGGGCCCCGTAGCCCAGGTGCGGCGGGATCACGAGCCGGCGGCGGCCGCCGACCTTCATCCCGGCGACGCCATTGTCCCAGCCGGAGATGACCTGGCCGGCGCCGAGGCCGAACTGCAGCGGCTGGCCGCGGTCGTAGGAGTTGTCGAACTCGCGGCCGGTGGACTGCGAGACGCCGACGTAGTGCACGGCGACGGTGTCCCCGGGCTTGGCCTCGGGGCCGTCGCCGACGGCCAGGTCCTGGGTCATGAGCTCGGTGGGCAGCGGGCCGTCGACGATCTCGACGGCGGGCTTCTGCGGTGCGGTCACGGGAGACCTCCTGGGAGACGTGCTCCTCCGGCCGGACGGGGAGGAGGCTTGTGGTGCGCCACGACCTTGCCAGAGGGTTCCACCGTCCGCGCCCGGGGCCCGCCTCGCCGTGCGAGGCTGCCCCCATGAGCGACTCCTCCCCGTCGTCCGCCGGGCTCGCCGAGGTGTGGACCGCCTGGCTGCGCGCGCTCGACGAGGCCGGGTTCCCGGCCACCGCCAACGTCCGCCCGCCGGCCTCGGCGGAGGAGGTCCGGGCCGCGGAGGCCGTGTTCGGAGCGCCGTTCCCCGCCGACCTGGCCGCGCTCTACCTGCTCGCCGACGGTCAGCTGAACGACCACCCACGGGCCCCCGGACCCCGGCCCGAGGTAGCGACGAGCATCTTCCCCGCGACCTACCGCTTCGTCCCGCTCGACGAGGCCGTCGTGCAGTACCGCGGGTGGCTCGACGTCATCGAGGACGGGGACGACGACCACATCACCGTGCGGGAGGGTGACCCGGTGCGGGCCCGCTACTGGGATCCGGGCTGGTGGCCGCTGGCGGTCGACGGCGGCGGCAACGCCCTGGTCGTCGACACGGTGCCGGAGCCGGGCGGCGTGCGCGGGCAGGTCGTCGTCGCGGGGCCGGACGAGGACGAGCGCCGCCGTGTCGCGACGGGGGTGGCCGACTACCTGCACCGGTTGCTCGCGGAGCCGGCACCCGTCTGCGAGGACACCGGCGACGACGCCCCGGACCACCGGTTCTGGGACGTCCGGCACCTGCGCTGATGCGGCCGGTCCGGATCGGCCGTCCACGGTGGTGGACGCTCCGTGGTCAGCGGTGGGGCCGGGGGACGAGCTCGACGTCCACCGGTTCCGGTCCGTTCGCCCGGGCGACCGCGTCGGTCACGAGGTCGTGCTGCGGTGACAGGTGGCAGACCGGGTCGGTGGCCGCGGCGTCGCCGGTGAGCTGGAACGCCTGGCAGCGGCAGCCGCCGAGGTCCACCTCCCGCCGGTCGCAGGTGCGGCACGGATCCTGCATCCAGTCCTCGCCGCGGTAGGCGGTGAACAGCGGTGCGGACGACCAGATCTCGGCCAGGCCGGCATCGCGCACCGAGGCCCGCGGCAGGGGCAGGGTCTGCGCGGCCGGACAGGGCAGCGCGTCGCCGTCCGGGGCGACGGTCAGCTGCCGCTGCGCCCATCCGCCCATGCACGGCTTGGGGTACGCCGAGTAGTAGTCGGGCAGGACGTGCACGACCTCCATCCGGCCCGCGAGCCGGGCGCGGGCCGCGGTGACGACCACCTCGGCCCGGTCGAGCTGGTCGCGCGTCGGCAGCAGCGCCGAACGGTTGCGCCACGCCCAGCCGTAGTACTGGGTGTTGGCCAGCTCCACCCGGTCCGCGCCGAGCCGCTCGACCAGGTCGACGATCTCGGCGATCCGGTCGATGTTCTGCCGGTGCAGCACGACGTTCACGGTCAGCGGCCAGCCCAGCTCGCGCACCAGCCGGCAGGCCTCGAGCTTCCGGTCGAAGGAGCGGATCCCGGCGATGCGGTCGGAGGTGGCGGGCTCGTCGGCCTGCACGCTGACCTGCACGTGGTCCAGGCCCGCCTCGCGCAGCTCGATCGCGCGCGGCCGGGACAGACCCATGGCGCTGGTGACCAGGTTCGTGTACATGCCCAGCTCGGACGCGGTGCGGACCAGCTCGGGCAGGTCACGTCGCAGCAGCGGCTCGCCGCCGGACAGATGGCACTGCAGCACACCCATCGCGGCGGCCTCGGTGAAGACGCGCTGCCACTCGGTGGTGGTCATCTCGTCGTCGTAGCGGGCGAGCTCGATGGGGTTCGAGCAGTACGCGCACGCCAGCGGGCAGCGGTAGGTCAGCTCGGCGAGCAGCCCGAACGGGCGGGGGGCGGCGGCGGTCATCCGAGGGCCACCAGGTTGCGCGCCGCGAGCCGGCCGAGGTAATCGCGGACCTGATCGCCCACGGTCAGTGCGTCGGTCTCGTCGAAGTCCTCGACCAGCGCGGCGACGAGGTCGTCGACGGTGCGCTGCCCGTCGCACAGCCGCAGCACGGCGTGCCCCGTCCGGTTCAGCACGACGACGGTCTCCGGCCCGAGCAGCACCCAGCCGCCGGTCGGGCGGTCCGGCCGCATCCGCACGTGCCGGCCCAGCCGGGGCCGGGACTCCCCGGTGACCACGGGCAGCCGGCCCGTGCCGTCGCCGCGCCGCTGCGGGGGGACCTTCGCGGCGCCGGTCGCGCTGTCACGCGTAGGCATGATCGATCGCATCCATGACCGCCCACAGGACGTCGCACTTGAACGACAGGGCGGCCTCCGCGGCGTCCTGCTCCTGCGGGGTGTGGCAGTGCGCCAGCACGACCTCGAGCGCGTGCTCGGAGTCGCGGGGCGCCTGGAACAGCCGGTTGCGGAAGTACTGCAGCCCGGCCGGGTCGATCCAGGTGTAGTACTTCTCGAACGCGGCCAGCCGCTCGGCCATCAGGTCGGGCGCGAACAGCTCGGTCAGCGACGAGGCGACCGCCTCGACCCACGGCTTCGTCCGGGCGAAGGTGATGTAGGCGTCGACGGCGAAGCGCACGCCGGGCTGCACGTGGCGGTGGTCGGTGATCTCCGACCGGGTCAGCCCGCAGGCCTCACCCAGCTGCAGCCAGGCCTCGATGCCGCCGCTCTCGGGCCCGTCCTCGGCCGTCCCGTCGTGGTCGGTGATCCGCCTGATCCAGCGCCGCCGGACCGCGACGTCCGGGCAGTTCGACAGGATCGCGGCGTCCTTGACCGGGATCGCCTCCTGGTAGGCGAACCGGTTCGCCACCCAACCGCGGATCTGGTCGGGGGTCAGGGTCCCGTCGTTCATGCGGACATGGAACGGGTGGGCGCTGTGATAGCTCGCGGCGTGCGCCCGCAGCCGCTCGACGAGTGCGTCGGATGCGGTCACTCAGACCTCCAGTTCCAGACCGTCGTACCCCACGAGCGCGCCGGCCTTCTCCACCTCGGCGCGTTCGTCGGAGTCGTCCAGCAGCATCGGGTTGGTGTTGTTGATGTGCACGTACACCGTGCGGCCCACGCGCAGCCCGCCGAGCCGTTCCAGGCTCCCACCGGGACCGCCGACGTGCAGGTGCCCCATGTCGTGCGCGGTCTTCGCGGCCAGCCCGAGCCGGACCATCTCGTCGTCGAACCACGTGGTGCCGTCGACGAGCAGCAGGTCGGCCCCGTCGATCTCGGCGAGCACCGCGGGGGTCAGCTCCTGCACGCCCGGAAGATGGACGGCGAACCGCCCGGTCGCGGGGTCGGTGAACCGGTACCCCACGACGCGACCGGTGCCGTCGGTGCCGGTGCCCGATCCGGCCGGCGGTGGCGCGAACCGGTCGTGCTTGGCGGTGGGGGCGTCGAACGCCCGGTAGACGAGCCCGCCGAGGTCGTGCTCCGCTCCCGGGACCACCTCGGTCCAGGTCACCGGGCAGAAACGCTCCAGGGTGGTGAGCAGGCTTGTCCCGGTGCGCAGGGTCCGCTCCGTCGCGGCGGTGGCGTGCACGTGCACACCGCGGCCCTCGCGCAGCAGGACCAGGCCGAGGGTGTGGTCGATCTCGGCGTCGGTCAGCAGGACACCGTGCAGCGGCGTGGTCCGGTCGCCGGTCGGGTGCAGGGCGGGGGAGTCGGCGAGCTGGGTGCGGACGTCGGGGGAGGCGTTGACCAGCCACCAGCGCTCCCCGTCGGGGCTGACGGCGATCGAGGACTGGGTGCGCGGGGTCGTCGGCCGTGTGCCGTCGCGGACCGCGCGGCAGCCCGGACAACCGCAGTTCCACTGCGGGAACCCGCCACCCGCGGCGGCGCCCAGCACCCGGATCCTCATCGCACCCCTCCCGTGTCGACGGCCGGGGGCCCGCGGTTCGCGCGCCCCCGGCCGTCGGGTCGCCTCACGCCTCGGTACGGGCGATGTACATCGTCACCTCGGGCGCGCAGCCGATCTCCTCGAACTCCGGCGCCTCCCAGTCGGTGGTCGGCTCCATGGCGATCACCTCCCTTCACGTCATCGTGGGGTGCGGTTCCGGTTCGGGAGGGCAGGTGACCCCACCCCCGGGATCTCATTTCCCCGGGCCGCTGGGTGATCACTTTCACACCGACCGGGGAGGAGTGTCAACCCCGGCATTCCGCTCGCTCCGAACCGATCGCAATGGTAGCGGCGAGAGGGACATCCAGCAGCTCAGAGGTACCCGCAAACGGTGTTCACCGTACGGCGGACGATCAATGAAAGAATGTCGTCGGGCCGGCCGGAATGGCAGCGAAATGAATCTTGCTCTGCAGTGCCGACGCATTTCCCCAACGGAACGGAGGTGTGACGGCGATCCGGCTCCGGACCCCGGCGGAGCCTCTGACGTGCGGTGCGCCGATCTCCGGCGCCGGCCGGACGATGTCGGAGCGGGGCGCAGTCCGGCGACCGGCCGGTGAATTCCCCGGTGCGTGCTGTGGTCGCCCGTCGCCGAAACAGGTGTTTCACCCAATGATGTGCGCCCGGCGGCGGGATGGTGCGCGGGCCCCGCCCGCGGCGTGCCGGCGCCCCGTCCGCCCGTCCGTCCGTCGGTCACGCCGCCGGTGGCGCACGTCGTACCGTTCGTTCCGGCGTCGTCAGCGTGTCGTACGACGGATCCCGCCGCGCGGCGCCCGTTCGTCCGTGCCCGGCCCGGGCGCCGCGCACCAGGCCGCCGCGGCGCCCCTATGTGGCCGGAGTCACACGGGAGCGGAGTGGTCCGCGCTCCGGGGCCGCGCGACCAGGGCGTCGCGGAGGAACCCGACCTGCAGCAGCAGCAGGTTCTCGGCGACGACCTCCTGCGGCGTCATGTGGGTGACACCGGACAGTGGCAGCACCTGGTGCGCCCGGCCCGCCGCGAGCAGCGCCGAGGACAGCCGCAGGGTGTGCGCGGCGACGACGTTGTCGTCGGCGAGACCGTGCACGACCATCAGCGGGCGGTGCGGCCGGTCCGCGGTCGGCGGGGTCGCGGCGTCGTCGATGATCGACGAGCGGCGGTACGGCTCGCCGCCCGGCGCCCCGAGGTAGCGCTCGGTGTAGTGGGTGTCGTAGAGCGTCCAGTCGGTGACCGGCGCGCCGGCGATGCCCGCGTGGAAGACGTCGGGCCGGCGCAGCACCGCCAGCGCGGACAGGTACCCGCCGAACGACCAGCCGCGGATCCCGACCCGCCCCAGGTCCAGGTCGGGGTAGGCCTGGGCGGCCGCGTGCAGGGCCGCGATCTGGTCCTCCAGCACCGGTCCCGCCAGGTCGCCGTGGATCGCGCGGTCGAACTCCGGGCCGCGGCCGGGGGAGCCACGTCCGTCGGTGACCAGCACGGCGAAACCCTGCTCGGCGAACCAGCGGCTGGTCAGGTGCGCGTTGCGGGCCTGCAGCACCCGCTGGGAGTGCGGGCCGCCGTAGGGGTCGAGCAGCACCGGCAGCCGGGTGCCGGGCACGTGGCCGGACGGCAGGAACACCGCGGTGCGCAGCTCCCGCTCACCGAGGGAGTGCAGCACCGGGGCCGGGTCGAACCCGGGGTCGACGGCGTGCCCGGCGACCGGGTGCTCGGCCCCGGCGGCGGTGGCGAGCACGGCGTGCGGCGCCGTCGCGAGGTCCTGGGACACGCGCACGGTGGTGCCCCCCGCCGCGGCGACGGCGTGCACCCCGGTCGTCGGCGTCACCGCGACCGGCTCGGACCCCGGGGTCACCGACCAGACGGCCACCGAGGTCGGCTCCGTCGAGGCGCGGAACAGGACGGTCTCGCCGTCGATGCCGACGACCCCGCGCACCTGCAGCTCCGGGCCGGTCAGGTAGGCGTCGCCGACGACGAGCCGGCGCGCCCCGCCGGAGTCCTCGGCCCGCACCAGCGCCCCGGACGCGGTGCGCGCCGGGACGCCGGGCACGTTCTCCACCCAGACCGGGTCGGTCTGGGAGTGCAGCGTGGTGGTCCGCCCGGTCGCGGGGTCGACGGCCAGGGTGCGGACCTCGCGCTGGTCGCGCGGCTGGACCGACAGCAGCGGGCCGTGTGCGTCCCAGCCCGCGGTGGCGAGGTACTCGTAGGTCTCGTCGTCCCAGGTCACGGGGGTGCGGCTGCCGTCGAGCGCGACGACGACCAGCCCCACCCGGGCGTTCGGGGTGCCGGCGGCGGGGTAGCGGACCGTGGTCGGGACGCGGTCGGGGTGCGCGGGGTCGGCGATGTGCCAGCGCGCGACCGGCGACTCGTCGACCCGGGCGACGAGCAGCGCGCCGCCGTCGGGGGACCACCAGAACCCGCGGTGGCGGTCCATCTCCTCGGCCGCGGCGAAGTCGGGCAGGCCCCAGGAGACGTCGTCGCCGTCGGGGGTGAGCACGGCCGTCGTCGTGCCGGTCGTGAGGTCGTGCAGGTGCAGCGCGCCCTCGGCGACGAAGGCCACCCGGGCGCCGTTCGGGTCGATCCGCGGGTCCACCACGGCCTCGATGTCGCCGACGTCGAGCGGCCGCACGTCCGGCTCCCCGGTCAGCGCGACGGTGAACGGCCGCCCGGACAGTGCGAACACGGCTCGGGTGACCGCGGCGTCGGTGGTGTAGCCGACGACGCCGCCCGCCTGCTCCCGGACCCGCTCGCGCCGGGCCCGCTCCGCGGCCGGCAGGTCCTCCTCGCCCGGCAGCCCGGGCACCGACGCCGGGTCCACGAGCAGCCGTTCGGCGCCGGTCACCGCGTCGATCGACCACAGGCAGGTGACCGGGTCGGTGCCGGACCGGCTGCGCAGGAACACCGCCCGGGACCCGTCCGGGGCGACGGTGAACCCACGGGGGACCCCGAGGGTGAAGCGACGGGTGCGCGCGTGCAGGCGGGGGAACGAGTCGGCCACGCGGCCGACGTTATCCCGGCGGCGTCACCGGACGCGTGTGGACCGGGTGCCGGACGCGCGTCCGCCCGCCTCCTCGCAGCCGCGGGCCGCGAGCCGGTCGGCGCGTTCGTTCTCCGGGTGCCCGGCGTGCCCCTTCACCCAGAACCAGGTGACGTCGTGGCGGCGGACGGCGGCGTCGAGCTCGCGCCACAGGTCGTCGTTCTTGACCGGCTCCCCGGCGGCGGTCCGCCAGCCGCGGGCCTGCCAGCGCGGCAGCCACTGGGTGATGCCGTTGCGCACGTAGGTGCTGTCGGTGTGCAGGTGGACGACGCTGCGCCGGGTCAGTGCGTCCAGCGCGGGGATCGGGGCGGTCAGCTCCATCCGGTTGTTCGTCGTGCGCTCCGGCTCGCCGCCGTGCAGCTCGCGCTCGTGGCTGCCGTACCGCAGCACCGCGCCCCACCCGCCCGGTCCCGGGTTCGGGACACAGGCACCGTCGGTGAAGATCTCGACGACAACGGACGGGTCGGCGGTGCTCACGGCCGGTGACGCTAGCGGTCGGCTCAGTAGAGCCGGTACGCCGCCCGGGCCGCGGTGAATCCGGCGCCGGTGCGGGCGTCGCGGCACTCGACGCCGGTCCGGGAGCTCACGCAGGTGACGTCGCCCTCGGTGAGGTGGGTGCCGTAGTCGAGCACCGCCGCACCGGAGCCGACGGGCGCGCCGCCGCACTCGGTGCGAGCACCCGTCGGTCCGCCGGTGACCAGCGCCGCGTCCGGGCAGTCACCCGCCGACCAGGTGCGGGCGGTGACGTCGCAGCGGACGGCGCCGTCCCCGGCGCCGCCGGTGATCCGGCAGGAGATGTTGCCGGTCGGGGAGGTGAACGACGCGGGCGACCCGAACGCGGCCGTGTCGGCCGAGCCGTAGGACAGCGCGCGGGCGATCTCGGAGAACAGCAGGCCCAGCAGCGGGCCGCTGGTGCCGCCGACCTCGTCGAGGAAGACCTCGCCGAGCGCGCCGAACCCGCGCTGCGGTCCGCGCCCGGCCAGCGCGACGGCCAGCCGGACCCCGGCGCGCAGGTTGTCGCCGTAGTCGCCGTCGCCGGAGTGCTGGTCGAGGTCGGTGAGCACACCGTGGCCGTCCTCGACGGCCCGGGCGAAGCGGGCCAGCACGGCGTCCTGGTCGAGGGGGTGGTGGCCGGTCATGAGGTCTCCGTCCGAGGGAAGGCGGCCGTCTGCGCCGGCGCGGCCCACAGGCCCGTCCACTCCGGGCGCATCCGGGTCAGGGTGAGCGAGAACCCGGCCATGTCCAGGGCGGGCACGAACGTGCCGACGAGCAGGCCCACCCGCTCCAGCCCGCGCGCCTCCAGCCCGGCGGCGGCCAGCTCGGCGAGCACGTAGAGCTCCAGCAGTGCCGTGCCCCCCATGCCGTTGACGACCATGACGACCTGGTCGGGGCCGTCGGGCAGGCCCGCGACGACCTCGTCGAGCATCCGGTCGACGAGCTCCTCGGTGGGCGGCCGGTCGACCGAGCGCCGGGCCCGCTCGCCGTGGATGCCGACGCCGTAGTCGAGCCGCCCGTCGAGGGCGAACGCGGGCTCCCCGGTGCGCATCGAGGTCTGCGCACGGGAGGCGACGGCGAGGCTGCGCGAGGCGGCGGCGACGTCCGCACCGAGCGTCGCGAGCTCGGCCAGCCCGGCACCGCTGTCCGCGGCGGCGCCGAGGATCTTCTCGACGACGACGGTCGCCGCGGTCCCGCGCCGCCCGGTCGCGGTGTCGAGCCCGTCGGTGGCCAGGTCGTCGTCGACGAGGACGCGGGCGACGTCCACGCCCTCCATCCGCAGCCGCTCCGCCGCGATGCCGAAGTTGATCCGGTCTCCGGTGTAGTTCTTGACGATGTGGATCACCCCGTCCGGGCCCGCCGCGGCCCGGGACGCGTACAGCACGGCCTTGTTGTGCGGGGAGGTGAACACCGGCCCGGGGGCGACGGCGTCGAGCATCCCGCGGCCGAGGAACCCGGCGTGCAGCGGCTCGTGGCCGGAACCCCCGCCGGAGACCAGCCCGACCCGCCTGCCGGGTGCCCGGTGGCGTGCGAGGAGGTGGATCGGGTCCTCGTGCAGGGCGACGAGGTCGGCGTGGGCCCGGGCGAACCCGCGGACGGCGGCCGGGACGGGGTCGTCGCCCGCCGGGTGGAAGGGGAACGGCATGGCGCCGATCATGCTGGCCGTGGGCGGTCAGCGCATCAACGGCGCGCGGACGGCGTTCTCCACGAGGTCGAGCACCGGGCCGAGGTCGTCGGCGGGCAGCCCCATCGCCAGGTGCGAGACCAGCCCCTCCAGCACCAGCTCCAGGTACTGGGCGAGCACCGGCACCGGCACGTCGTCGCGCAGCGCGCCGGCTGCGGCCTGACGTTCCAGCCGCGCCCGGGTCGCGGCGGTCAGCGCGCCGGAGTGCTCCTGCCAGCGGGCCCGGAACTCCGGGTCGGTGCGCAGCCGTCGGGAGACCTCCAGGCGGGTGCCCAGCCAGCTGCGGTCCGAGCCGCCGCGCAGCAGGTCGCGCATGACCTGCACCAGGCCCTGCTCGGCGACGACGTCGGCCATCCGGGTGGCGTCCTGCTCGGCCAGGGCCAGGAACAGCGCCTCCTTGTCCCGGAAGTAGTGGAAGATCGCGCCACGGGACAGCCCGGTGTACTCCTCGAGCCGCCGGACGGTGGCGCCCTCGTAGCCGTGGTCGGCGAAGCAGGTCCGGGCACCGGTGAGGATCTGCTGCCGGCGTGCGGCGAGCTGGTCGGTGCTGACGCGGGGCATGCTCCCCAGTATTCCGTACGCTTGTCCTGCATGTGTGGACGGTCGTGTCGCCGGTCACCGGCGGCGCCGACGACCACGGTTTCATCGCGTGCGGGTGTCACACGTCGGGGGTAGCGTCGACGTGGTGACCCTGGACGACCAGAGCACCGACGGTGTGCTCCGCAGCGTGGGGGAGGCCGAGGCCTACGTGGCCTCGGTCTGCTTCAAACACGGCCCCCCGACCCTGGCCGGTGTCGAGATCGAATGGATGCTCCACCGACCCGGTCGACCGGCCGACCCGGTCGACCTCGACGCCGTGCGTGCCGCTCTCGGCCCGCACCGCCCGGCCTCCCTGGACCCCGCCTCGCACGCGGCCCCGCTCCCCGCGGGCGGCACCGTGACCGTCGAGCCGGGCGGCCAGATCGAGATCTCCAGCGCTCCCGCTGACTCGCTCGAGGCCCTCCTCGGCGCCCTCGGCGACGACGCAGCCCACCTCCACGGTCTGCTCGCCGAGCACGGCCTGCGCCCGCACGACCGCGCCGCCGACCCGGTCCGGCCCGCCCGGCGGCTGCTGGACCTGCCGCGCTACGCGGCCATGGAGTGCGTGTTCGACGGCGTCGGCCCGCACGGACGCAGCGGGATGTGCTCCACGGCGGCGGTTCAGGTCAGCCTGGACGCCGGCCCGGCCGCCGGGATCGCCGAACGCTGGGCGGTCCTGCACGAGCTGGGCCCGGTGCTGCTCGCAGCGTTCGCGAACTCGCCGGTGCAGCACGGCCGCCGCACCGGCTGGAAGTCCTCCCGGCAGGCGTGCTGGCTCAGCCTCGACCCCGCGCGGACCGCGCCGCCGCCCACCGCGACGCCCGGTACCGACCCGGCCGCCGCCTGGGCGCGCCGGGTGGTCACCACCCCGCTGCTGTGCGTGCGCGGCACCGGGACCTGGTCGGTGCCGGCCGGGGTCACCTTCGCCGACTGGGTGTCCGGCCGCGCCCGCGGCGGGGTCCTCGACCGGCCGCCGACACTGGCCGACCTCGACTACCACGTCTCGACCCTCTTCCCGCCGGTCCGCCCGCACGGCTACCTCGAGGTGCGCTACGTCGACGGTCAGGCCGGCGACGACTGGGCGCTGCCGACCGCGGTGCTGCTGGCGCTCACCTCCTCCGGCCCCGTCGTCGACCGGGTCCGGGAGCGGTGCGAGCCGGTCCGCGACGAGTGGGTCGCCGCCGCCCGCCACGGGCTGGACCACCCGGGTCTGGCCGCGGCGGCCGCCGATCTGTTCCCACTGGCCTGCGACGTGCTGGCCGCCGCGGACCATCCGCTGACCACCGGGCCGGGCGCGGTGCTGGCCCGGCTGCGCGAGGTCACCGAGCGGCGCGTGCTGCAGGGCCGCTGCCCCGCCGATGACACCGACCCCGCCGAGCAGGGTGCGGGCCCGACCGCCGATCCGTTCCCGCCGGGGCTCCATCTGGGTTCCGCCCTGCCCGGCGCGCCCGCCGCACGAGAGGTGACCGGTCGAGAACCCGGCCGGTCCGCCGTCGACACCGCCGACCAGGCTGCCCAGGAGGACGTGGCATGACCGCCGATCCCGCCGTTCCCGCCGGACCGCTGACCGGCCCCGCGACCCCGGGGGAGAGCCCGGAGACGATGCGTACCCGCGTCGCCGCGCTGCTGGGCCGCTCCCGCGACCGCAGCACCGCGCTCACCGCCCTCGACGACGGCGAGCTGGCCGCCCAGCACTCGCCGCTGATGTCACCGCTGGTCTGGGACCTCGCGCACATCGGGTCGATGGAGGAGCTGTGGCTCGTCCGCGACGTGGGCGGCCGCGAGCCGCTGCGCCCGGAGATCGACGGCCTCTACGACGCGTTCCAGCACTCCCGTTCCTCGCGGGTCGAGCTGCCGCTGCTCACCCCGGCCGAGGCCCGCGGCTACGTCGCCGAGGTGCGGGACAAGGCGCTCGACGCGCTGCACCGCAGCCCACTGCGCGGTCGCCGGTTGGAGGCCGAGGGCTTCGCGTTCGGGATGATCGTGCAGCACGAGCAGCAGCACGACGAGACCATGCTCGCCACCCACCAGCTGCGCTCCGGGGGGCCGGTGCTCGACGCCGCCCCGCCGCCCCGCCCGGCCGGAGCGGTCGACCCGGCCGCGGAGGTGCTCGTCCCGGCGGGCCCGTTCGAGATGGGGACCTCGGCCGAGCCGTGGGCGCTGGACAATGAGCGGCCCGCGCACGTCGTGGACCTGCCCGCGTTCCGGATCGACGTGCACCCTGTCACCAACGGCGCGTTCGCGGCGTTCGTCGACGCGGGCGGCTACGACGACCCTCGGCTGTGGACCGACGCCGGGTGGGCGCACCGCACCGAGGAGGGACTGGTCGCGCCACGGTTCTGGTCCCGCGACAGCGACGGCACCTGGTGGCGGCGCCGGTTCGGCGTCGTCGAGCGGGTGCCCGACGACGAGCCCGTCGTGCACGTGTCCTTCCACGAGGCGCAGGCCTACGCCCGCTGGGTGGGCAAGCGCCTGCCCACCGAGGCCGAGTGGGAGAAGGCAGCCCGGCACGACCCGGCGACCGGCCGCTCGCGGCGCTTCCCCTGGGGCGACGACGAGCCACGCGCCGAGCACGCCAACCTCGGACAGCGCCACCTCCAGCCCGCCCCGGTCGGCTCCTACCCGGCGGGGGCGTCCGCCCTGGGGGTGCAGCAGATGGTCGGCGACGTCTGGGAGTGGTGCGACTCCGGCTGGCACCCCTACCCGGGGTTCAGCGTGTTCCCGTACCCCGAGTACTCCGAGGTGTTCTTCGGCGGGGACTACGCGGTGCTGCGCGGCGGGTCGTTCGGCACCGACCCGGCGGCGATCCGGGCGACGTTCCGCAACTGGGACCACCCGATCCGCCGGCAGATCTTCGCCGGATTCCGGCTGGTCCGCGACGCCGGTGTGTAGGCACCTCGCGTACCTGGGTGAGCCGGCCACGCTGGCCTCGCTGGTCCTGGAGCCGGAGCACGGGCTGCTCGCCCAGTCCTACGCCCCGGCCGACATGCGCGGCGGCGGCACGATCAACGCCGACGGCCACGGCACCGGCTGGTACCCGCCCGGCAGCACGACGCCGGTACGGGTCCGGTCGGCGTCACCGCTGTGGTCCGACACCTCCTACGCCGCGCTGGCCGCGGCGACGACGTCGGGAGCCGTACTCGCCGCCGTCCGCTCGGCGACGGTCGGGATGCCGGTGACGGCGACCGCCGCCGCCCCCTTCACCGACGGGCGGTGGCTGTTCAGCCACAACGGCGTCGT
Organism: Pseudonocardia sp. McavD-2-B; assembly: GCF_024124365.1. Taxonomy (NCBI): domain Bacteria; kingdom Bacillati; phylum Actinomycetota; class Actinomycetes; order Pseudonocardiales; family Pseudonocardiaceae; genus Pseudonocardia; species Pseudonocardia sp. McavD-2-B. The sequence continues at coordinate 3,335 of NZ_JAMXSG010000074.1, read as the reverse complement.
CCGCGGCTGGCCGGACTCCCTCGCGGCCGCCGCGGCGGCGCTGCCCGTCACCGACCTGATGACCCTCGACGCCCCCACCGACGCCGCGCTGCTGTGGGCGGTGGTCCGGCGCGGTCTCGCCGACGGCGCCGACCCCGCCGACCTGCTGGCCCGGGTCTGCGCCGACACCGAGCGGAGCGCACCCGGCTCGCGGCTGAACCTGCTGCTCACCGACGGCACGACGATCTGGGCCACGGCCTGGCGGCACGCACTCGCCGTCCGGGCCGGACCGGCGGGCGTCACCGTCGCCTCCGAACCCACCCATGCGTTCCCCGACTGGACCCGGGTGCCCGACCGGCACCTGGTGGTGGCCCGACCGGGCCACCACGAGAGTCATGACCTAGGAGCTCCGTGAGCACTCCCGGCGCCATCCAGCTGGACGTCCACCTCTCCGACACCGATGCCGACACCGCGCTGCGGTCCGACGTGCGCCGCGGCCTCGCCGCGTCGCCGAAGGAGCTGCCGCCGAAGTGGTTCTACGACGCCCGCGGGTCCGAGCTGTTCGAGCGGATCACCGAGCTGCCCGAGTACTACCCGTTCCGCACCGAGCGGGCTCTGCTCACCGACTCCGTCGACGACATCGCCCGCTCCTCGGGCGCCGACACCGTCGTCGAGCTGGGGTCGGGGTCCTCGACCAAAACCCGGCTGCTGCTCGACGCGTTCACCCGCGCCGGGACGCTGCGCCGCTACGTGCCGCAGGACGTGAGCGAGTCCGCGCTGCGCGGCGCCATCGACGAGCTGCACCGTGACTACCCGCAGCTGGAGCTGCACGGCGTGGTCGGCGACTTCACCCGCGACCTGGACCGGCTGCCCGGGGCCGACCCCGGCGGGAAGCGGATGATCGCCTTCCTCGGCGGCACCATCGGCAACCTGATGCCCGGCCCGCGCCACGACTTCCTGGTCCACGTCCGCTCGGTGCTGCAGCCCGGTGAGCAGCTGTTGCTCGGCACCGGCCTGGCCACCGACCCGGCGGTGATGGTCCCCGCCTACGACGACGCCGCCGGGGTCACCGCGGAGTTCAACCGCAACGTGCTGCACGTGCTCAACCGCGAGCTCGCCGCGACCTTCGACGTCGACGCGTTCGACCACGTCGCCGTCTGGGACGCGGAGAACTCCTGGATCGAGATGCGGCTGCGCGCCACACGCGACATGCGGGTCCGGATCGCCGACCTCGACCTCGACGTCGCGTTCGCCGCGGGGGAGGAGCTCGCCACCGAGATCTCGGCGAAGTTCACCCCAGCGACGGTCGACGCGTTCGCCGCCGCCGCCGGGTTCGCCACGACGCGGCGCTGGGTCGACCCCGACGCGCGGTTCGCGCTGACGCTGCTCACCGCCGCCTGAGGTCCGGCGGTGCTGCGCCGGCCGGGCGCAGCACCGCCGACGCGTGGTCCCGGTCTCCCGGCGGAACGCCGTGACGAACGCCGAGGGCGTCGCGTGGCCGAGGTGCCGGGCGACCACGCCGACCGGGCGCCCCGCGACCAGCGGCTCCACCGCGAGCACGCACGGTGCGGGCCGGTCGATCGGGCAGCGGCCGGGCCACAGGTAGATCCCGCGCATCTCGGCGACACGATCCGGCAGCCCAGCGGTTCCCGGCCACCGCGGGTGGCGCCTAGCGTCGCGGACATGGCGATGAACGCGCTGCACCGACGGATCTGCCGCTCCGACTCCTGGGCCGACCGGATGCACGGGACGACGTTGCCCTGGGCCACCCGCGGCGTCGACCTCACCGGCGAGGTCCTGGAGATCGGCCCGGGCTACGGCGTCACCACCCGCTGGCTCGCGTCGCGCACCGGGGCGCTGACCGCGCTGGAGGTCGACCCGGTGCTGGCCGAGGATCTGCGCGCGGGCCTCGGGGGTGAGCTCGGTGTCGACGTCCGGCACGGCGACGGCGCCGCCCTGCCCTTCCCGGACGGCAGCTTCGACGCCGTCGTCTGCTTCACGATGCTCCACCACGTCCCGACGCCCGGCGAGCAGGACCGGCTCTTCGCCGAGGCCGCGCGGGTACTGCGTCCCGGCGGGACGTTCGCGGGCATCGACTCCCGGATGACGCTGCGGTTCCGGACGATCCACATCGGGGACACCCTGACCGCGGTCGACCCGGCGACGCTGCCGCGGCGGCTCGGGGCGGCCGGGTTCGCACGGCCGGAGACCGAGCTGGGTGCGCGGTCGTTCCGGTTCCGGGCCGGCCGCGGCTAGGGTCGGGTGCATGAGCACCGACTGGCGCCACGACGGCGTCCGGGTCATCCCCGGCGACATGCTGGACGCCAACACCCCGCAGACGCCCGGCATGCACCGCGCCGCCGCCGTCACCGGGGACCGGGTCGGCGCGCAGCGGCTGTGGGCGGGCACGGTGACCATCCACCCCGGCGCCCGCACCGGTGCGCACCACCACGGGGAGCTGGAGAGCGTCATCTACGTCGTCCGCGGCCGGGCCCGGATGAAATGGGGCGAGAATCTGGAGTTCATCGCCGAGGCCGGGCCGGGCGGGTTCATCTTCGTGCCGCCGTTCGTGCCGCACCAGGAGATCAACGCCCTCGACGACGAGCCGCTGGAGTGCGTGCTGACCCGCTCCGGTCAGGAGCCGATCGTGGTCAACCTCGACATCACCGGGGTGCCCGACCCCGAGCACGTCCCCTGGGTCGACCCCCTGCACCCACGGCGCTGAGCAGCGTCACCGCGAGGGCGACCGCGAGCAGCGTCCCCAGCACGACGTCGATCACCGACCACGTCCGCACCGACGGGTCCAGCCCCAGGGTGAACACGGCCAGCGGATCCACGAGCCGCCCGCGGTAGGCGAGCAGCGTCGCCGGTCCCAGCGCGAGCAGCAGCCCCACGACCCGGCCCACGGTGCCCGCCGGCCCCGGGTGCCGGCGACCCCACAGCGCCGCGAGCGCGAGCAGCACCAGCCCCGCCAGGATCAGCGGGAGCCAGGCCCGCCACAGCCCGACCGGCAGCACCGGGACCGGCGTCCCCTGCCGGAAGACCAGGCCCGGAACCTGCTGGAGGACCACCAGGACGGCGACCACCGCGGCGACGACCGGCGTCGCCCGGCACGGCCCTCCGGACGGCTTCCCGCCGGGCGGCTCCTCGGACGGCACGGCGCTCACGGTGGCCGACGATACGGGGCCGTCCCGGCCGTCCGGCCGTCACCGCGTCGGGTGGGCGCCCGCGGGGCGCTCCGACCGGTAGCGTCGGTGCCGATGCGGCGGCGGACGGACGAGCAGGCGGCCGCCCCGGTTCCGGCCGGGGCCCGCGACTCCGGGGCAACCCCGGGGTGCACCGGCACGATGCAGCAC
>NZ_JAMXSG010000073.1:0-22177 GCF_024124365.1 Pseudonocardia sp. McavD-2-B | reverse complement strand
TGCGGTCGGGGCCACGGCGGCGTCGGACGGTGTCGGGGCGACGGCGGCGCCGGTGGTCAGAGCGGCCGCGGCCAGGCAGGCCGCCGCCACGGCACGCAGGCGGCGTCCCCCGGGACGTCGCGTCGCGCCCACGCTCGGGCGTCCCGGAACGGGCGGTGTCGCTGCGGACGGTCTCGGTGCGGACATGGGGTTCCCTTCGGACGGCGTCGTCGACGGCCGGTGCTGTGGCCCCGCCCGGGTCGCGGGCAGGGTCGTGCGACGGGGGCACCGGGTGGCGCCACCGCGGGAGTGCTGTGGGTCCGTGCGGGTCGGAGGGGGCGTCAGGCCCTGAGCCAGGCCGTGACGAAGTCGGTGATCCGGTCGACGATCGCGGCGACGATCGCCTCCCCGTGCTCCGGATCGGCCCGGCGGGGGTCGCCGAGGACCCCGTTGCCGGACAGACGGTCGTAGGGCGCGGTGAGCCTCGGACCACCGCGCCGGCGGGCCAGTGCGCCGAAGGCGTCGAGCTCGGCGAGCCGGGTGGTCCCGGCCGCGAGCCGGTCGGTGTGCACCAGGTGCGGTGCGACGGCGAGCATCTGCGCCGTCTCGGCCTGCCCGCTGTGCCCGCTGACCTCGGGCGGCCCGGCCGCGGCGACGACGTCGGCGGCCAGCGTGGTGAGCGGGCTCCAGGCGAACTGCAGGTCCGGACGGGCCGCGAGGAGGTCCTGCGCGACCGTCGCGAGGGTGGCGTCGTTCCCGCCGTGCCCCGTGACCACGCAGATCCGGCGCCAGCCGTGCCGGTACAGGCCGTCGACGTACTCGCGTACGAGCGTGGCGAACGTCGTGGTGGTCAGGCTGATCGTGCCGGCGAAGGCCAGGTGGTGCGGCGACACCCCGACCGGCAACGACGGCCCGACGACGGCGGTGCCGCCCAGTGCCTCGGCGACCCGGTCGCAGACCGCCTCGGCGCGGATCAGGTCCGTCGCGAGCGGCAGTCCCGGCCCGTGCTGTTCGAAGGCCCCGGCCGGCAGCAGCACCACCGGGCTGTCGACGACGGCGGCCGCGGCCTCGACCGTCGTCATCTCCCCCAGGCGCCGCGTGCTCACGCGCCCACCGCCGCGGCGATGGAGGCGAGATGCTCGCGACACAGCCGATCGGCCAGGTCGGGGTCGCCCCCACGGACGGCCTCGAGCAGCGCGACGTGCTCGGCGTGGTCGCGCTCGCGGTCGTCGTAGCGATGCCGGATCTCGACCTGGTCGTGCGCACGGACGTGCAGCAGCGCCTCCACCGTCTCCCGGAGGAGCGCGTTGCCGCTGGTCGCGGCCAGTGCGACGTGGAAGTGCACGGCCGGACGGAGGTCACCGACCGGCGGGTGCAGGGCGTTGGTGACGCTCTCTGCGAGCATCGCCAGCCCCGCGGCGTCGCGCTCCCGGGCCGCGGCGGCCGCGATCGGCGGCTCCAGGACGAGCCGGGCGCGGATCAGCTCGTGCACGCCGTCGGGGGTCCGGGACGGCCGGTGCGGGTTGGCGAGCAGCCGCCGCCCGACCCCGGCGCCGACGTAGGTGCCCGAGCCGTGCCGGAACTCCACCGCGCCGGTGGCCTCCAGGCGGCGCAGCGCCTCGCGGACGGTCGGGGTGGTGACCTCGAACCGTCGCGCCAGGTCGCGGGAGGACGCGAGCTGGTCCCCCGGGCCGAGGTTCCCGGTCCGGATGATGTCCATGATGTCGTCGGCCAGGCGCTCCGACAGCGTCTCCCCTGCGGTCATAAAGTGACTAAATCACTTAGAGACCTGACCGGTCAACCCTCCCCGCCGCCTCCGCACGCCGGTGATCGCGATTCCGCGCGCTGATCCGCTGGGCGCGCGCGTCCGGACGCACGCGGACCGCGGATCACCGCGCGAACTCCGGATCACCGTGCGGGCGGTCTGCGGACGGCCCGGGGACGGCGAGGCGCCGTCGGCGGCGGACGAACCGGGCCGCTCGGGCGGCAGTGGTCGGAGCGGGCCGGTCAGGCCCCGGCGGCGGCGGCCGGGCCGTCGGCGTCGTCGGGGGCGTCCGCGGCGGCGTCCCAGTCGGCCAGGGCCCGGTCGAGCTCGGGCCAGGTCGTGTCCCGGGCCCGGCGCCCGGTCAGCACGCCCAGGTGCCCGCCCGGTGAGGTCGTGAACCGCACCTCCGGGCTGCCGGTCAGCAGCGGCACGCCGGCGCGCACCGCCCGCAGCGGGGCGATGACGTCGTCCCGCCCGGCGACGACGAGTACCGGCACCCCGACGTCGGACAGCTCCACGTCGCGCCCGCCCAGGCGCAGTCCGCCGTCGGCGAGGTCGTTGCTGCGCAGCAGCAGGTGGAAGATCTGCCCGAACACCCGGCCCGGGTAGCCGTGCATGTTGCTCATCAGGTGGTCGACGGCCTCGATCTGGGCCAGGCAGTCCCGGTCGTCGATCCGCGACGCGATCGCCAGCGGCTTGGTGACGAGCTTGTCCACCGCGGTCAGCTGGAACGCCCAGCTCACCATCGGCGCCGGGAAGCTGCCGACGCCCCGGTAGATCGAGGAGATCAGCCGGCCACCGGTGATCTGCGCGAGCGGCCGGATCGGCGCCACCAGCGGCACCCGGGAGATGTCGACCGGGGTGCCGATCGCGGCGACCGAGCGCACCGGCAGCGGGTCGCGGGCCTGCACCGCGGCGGCGACGGCGAGCAGGGCGAAGATCCCACCGAGCGACCAGGCGACGAGGTGTACCTCGTCGTCGGTCTCCTCGGCGACCCGGCGGATCGTGTCGGGCAGCAGCTCGTCGACCCAGCTCTCGATGCCCAGGGTCCGGTCGGAGAACGACTTGGGGCCGTAGTCGATCAGGTAGACGGTCCGGCCCTGCTGCAGCAGGTGCTCCACCAGCGAGCAGCCGCGACGCAGGTCGTAGGCGAAGTCCGGGGCGCCCAGCGGCGGCACGAGCAGCACCGGTGCACCGCCGGAGGGGTCCACACCGGACAGCGGCCGGTACCGGAACAGGATCCCCTGCGGCGAGCCGACCACGGAGTCCCGCGGCATCCGGCGCAGGTCGGCGAGATGGCCGACCACGGCGCGGTCCCACACGTTGGCGACGGCGTCGACGAGATCCACGGGCGCACCCTACCGGCACGCGCGGGTCACCGACGGCCCGTGGAGACGCCCGGAGTTACCCGCGGGTATGTGAGACTGCCGACCATGCAGCGCGAGATCTTCGACGACGAACACGACGCGTTCCGGGACCTGTGCCGAACCTTCATCGCGAAGGAGGTCACCCCGTACCACGAGCAGTGGGAGGAGAACGGTCAGGTCGACCGCTCGGTGTGGACCGCCGCGGGCGCGGCCGGCCTGCTGGGCACCGCGGTGCCCGAGGAGTACGGCGGCGGCGGGGTCGACGACTTCCGCTACAACGCGATCCTGGCCGAGGAGATCGTCGCCGCCGGGGCCAGCGGGATCGGCTTCCCGCTGCACAACGACGTGGTGCAGCCCTACCTGCTGCGCCTGTGCACCGACGAGCAGAAGCAGCGCTGGCTGCCCGGGTTCTGCAGTGGTGAGCTGATCACCGCGATCGCCATGACCGAGCCCGGCACCGGCTCCGACCTGCAGGGCATCGCCACCAACGCCAAGCAGGACGCGAACGGCGACTGGATCCTCAACGGCTCCAAGACCTTCATCACCAACGGCATCCTCGCCGACCTGGTGATCGTCGTCGCCAAGACCGACCCGGACGCCAAGCACCTCGGCTTCACCCTGTTCGTGGTCGAGCGCGGCATGGAGGGGTTCGAGCGCGGCCGCCGCCTCAAGAAGGTCGGCATGAAGGCCCAGGACACCGCGGAGCTGAGCTTCACCGACGTCCGGGTGCCCGACGCCAACCGGCTCGGCGAGGTCGGGCAGGGCTTCGTCTACCTCATGCAGAACCTGGCCCAGGAGCGGCTGTCGATCGCCGTCGCCTCGGTGGCCGGCGCCGAGGCCGCGGTGCGGATGACGCTGGAGTACACCAAGGAGCGCACGGCCTTCGGCCGCCCGGTGGCGAACTTCCAGAACACCCGCTTCGAGCTCGCCGAGATGGACACCGAGGTCTCCATCGCCCGGGTGTTCGTGGACCGCTGCATCACCGAGCACAACGGCGGGAGCGAGCTGTCGGTCCCCGACGCGGCCAAGGCCAAGTGGTGGTGCTCGGACCTGCAGAACCGGGTCGTGGACCGCTGCGTGCAGCTGCACGGCGGCTACGGCTACATGCTCGAGTACCCGATCGCCCGCGCGTTCGTGGACTCCCGCGTCCAGGCGATCTACGGCGGCACGAACGAGATCATGAAGGAGATCGTCGGCCGCTCGCTCATCGGCTGAGGCCGCCCGCGACGGTGTCCAGGGCCCGCGCGATGTCGGCGACGAGATCGCGCGGGTCCTCCAGCCCCACCGACAGCCGCAGGTGCCCCCAGCGGCGGAACTCCGGCGGGAAGTGCGCCGCGCGCCCCTGGCCCCCCGCCCCGACGTGCACGATCAGCGACTCGTCGTGGCCCAGCGACACCGCCGAGGTGATCACGCGCAGTGCGGCGACGAACCGGTTCTGCAGCTCCGGCGGACCGGCCAGGGCGAAGGCGAGCATGCCGCCGTACCCGCCGTCGAGGGTGCGGGTCGCGAGCGCGTGCTGCGGGTGCGACGCCAGCCCGGGGTAGGCGACGTACGCGACCTCCGGGCGGGACTCCAGGTACTCCGCGACCTGCTGCGCGCCGGCGCAGTGCGCGCGCATCCGCATCGGCAGGGTCACCGCGCCGCGGGTGATCAGCCAGGCGTTGAACGGGCTGATCACTCCCCCGGCGTCGACCATCGCGTCGGCGCGGATCCGCTCGACCAGCTCGCGGCGGCCCAGCACGGCGCCGCCCATCGCGTCGCCGTGGCCGTTGACGTACTTGGTCAGCGAGTGCACGACGAGGTCCGCGCCCCGCTCCAGCGGCCGTTGCAGCACCGGGGTCGCGAACGTGGCGTCCACGCTGAGCAGGGCATCCGCCTCGTGTGCGACGGCGGCGACGGCGTCGACGTCGGTGATCCGGGTCGTCGGGTTCGCCGGGGTCTCGACGTGCACCAGCCGGGTCTCCGGACGGATCGCGGCGCGCACCGCGTCCGGGTCGGAGGAGTCGACCAGGGTGGCGGTGATCCCCCACCGGGCCGGCAGCAGCTCGGTGAGCAGCCGGTGGGTGGCGACGTAGGTGACGTCGGAGCTGACGACGTGGTCACCGGAGCGCAGGAACGTGAAGAACACCGCGTGCAGGGCCGCCACCCCGGACGCGAGCGCGACGGCCGCGCACCCGCCCGGGGACACCCCGTGCGGATCCTCCAGGGCGACGAGCTTGTCCTCCAGCCAGCCCTGGTTCGCCCCGCCGTTGCGGGTGTAGAGCCGGGTCGCGGTGCCCGACCAGTCCAGCTCGGAGGGGTCCTCGGGCAGCGCGTAGGAGTTGGCCGCGACGATCGGGCGGCGGATCGCACCGGTCCCGGGATCGACGTCGTTGCCCGCGTGCACCGCGCGGGTTGCGAGGAAGGGCGGTCGGTCGCCGGAGGTCACGCCGGAGATCATGCCTCGGCGATCGGCTCCGGGGCACGCAGCGACGGACCCGCGTCCGGCACGACCAGCGGGGTCCCGGTCACCGGGTCGGGCAGCACCCGCGCCCGCAGCCCGAACACCTCGGCCAGCAGCTCCTCGGTGACGATCTCGGCCGGCGACCCCGCCGCGACGATCCGGCCGTCCTTCATCGCGACGAGCCGGTCGGCGTAGCGGGCGGCGAGATTCAGGTCGTGCAGCACCATCACCACGGTGCGGCCCGCCTCGGACTGCAACCGCCGCACCAGCTCCAGCACGTCGACCTGGTGGGCCAGGTCGAGGAAGGTGGTCGGCTCGTCGAGCAGCAGCAGGTCGGTCTGCTGCGCCAGGGCCATCGAGATCCAGGCCCGCTGGCGCTGGCCACCGGACAGCTCGTCGACCGGACGCTCGGCGAGGTCGGACAGGCCCGTCCAGGTCAGCGCCTCGGCGACGGCGCGCTCGTCGTCCGAGGACCACTGCCGGTACCAGGCCTGGTGCGGGTGCCGCCCGCGGGCGACGAGGTCGCCGACGGTCAGCCCCTCGGGCGCCAGCGGCGACTGCGGCAGGATCCCCAGCACCCGGGCGACCTCCCTGGTCGGGGTGCGGTCGATCCGCTTGCCGTCGAGCAGCACCTGACCGGTCCGGGCGGGCAGCAGCCGCCCCAGCGCGCGCAGCACGGTGGACTTGCCGCAGCCGTTCGGGCCGATGACGGTGGTGACCGCGCCGGGCTGCACCTCCAGGTCGAGCCCGTCGACGATGGTGCGGTCGCCGTAGCCGAGCGTGACCTGCTCGGCCGACAGCCGGACCACACCGGGACGGACGGGCTCGCCCGCCGTCGTCGTCCGGGAGGTGGTGGCCTCCGCGACGCTGATGTCCTCGACGGTGCTCATCGACGGGCCTCCTGGCGGGTGCGGGCGAGCAGGTACAGCAGGAACGGGGCGCCGAGCACCGCGGTCACGATGCCGACCGGGAGCTCGACGGACCCCAGTGCGGTGCGGGCGATCAGGTCGGACGACACGGTCAGTGCCGCGCCCAGCACGAGGGAGACCCCGATCGGCGGGGTCCCGACCCGGCAGAGCCGGCGCGCGATCTGCGGGGTGACCAGTGCGACGAAGGCGATCGGCCCGGCGGCCGCGGTCGCGACCGAGGCGAGCCCGACCGAGACGAGCAGCAGCGCGGTGCGGGCGCCGTTCACCCGCACGCCGAGGCCGCGGGCGGTGTCGTCGTCGAAGCGCAGGGCGCCGAGCAGGTGCACCAGGGCCAGCGCCGCGGGCACGAGCACCAGCATGGAGATCGACAGCGGGACGACCTCGTTCCAGCTGCGCGCGTTCAGGCTGCCGTTGAGCCAGACCTGGGCCTGGGCGGCCTGGTAGATCTGGGCGACGGTCAGCAGCCACTGCACCGCGGCGACGAGCACGGCCTGGATCCCGATGCCGATCAGCACGAGCCGGAAGCCCTGGATGCCCTTGCGCCAGGCCAGGACGTACACCGCGGCCGACGACACGAGCCCGCCGATCAGAGCGGCGAGCGGGATGCCGAGCGAGGCGAAGGCGCCGCCGACCCCGGCCACGCCACCCCCGAGCACGATGACGAACACCGCCGCCGCACTGGCGCCCCACTGGACGCCGATGATGTCCGGGCTCGCGAGGGGGTTGCGGGCGACCGACTGCAGGATCGCGCCCGAGACGGCCAGCGCGCCGCCGACCAGCGCACCGACCAGGGTGCGCGGGAGCCGCAGCTCGAGCACGACGAGCTGCTGACCGGCGTCACCGCCGCCGAACAGCGTCGCCAGCACGTCGGTGATCGCGATCGGGTAGTCGCCGCGGCCCATGTTGACCGCGGCGGCGAGCACCAGCGCGACGGCACAGGCGAGCAGCACGACCGCGGTGCGGATGCGCAGCACGCCGGAGAAGCGGCCCGCGCGGACGGCGCGACGGCCGGGGACGGCCACCGTGCTCGGCGGGCCGGGTTCGGTCACGGTGCTCACACGGCCCCCAGCTTGCGACGGCGCACGAGCGCGATGAAGAACGGCCCGCCGATCAACGCGACCACGATGCCGACCTGCAGCTCACCGGGGCGGGCCACCACCCGTCCGACGACGTCGGCGAGCAGCAGCAGCACCGCCCCGGCGAGCCCGGAGGCGGGCAGCAGCCAGCGGTGGTCGGGCCCGGTGAACACCCGGACGACGTGCGGGACGATCAGTCCGAGGAACACGATCGGCCCGCAGGCGGCGGTGGCCGCCCCCGCGAGCAGCGTGATCGCGACGACGCCGACCACCCGGGTCCGGCGGACCGAGTGCCCCAGCGAGGTGGCGACGTCGTCGCCGAGGGAGAGCGCGTTGAGGGCGGGCGCGCTGGCCAGCGCCAGCGCCGTGCCCGCGAGGATGAACCACACCACCTGGCCACCGACCGCGGCGTCGCGCCCGGCGAGCGAGCCGACCACCCAGAACCGGTAGGCGTCGAGGCTGGTCTCGTCCAGCAGCACCACCGAGGACGTACCCGCCTGCAGCAGGAAGCTGACCGCCGCACCGGCCAGGGCCAGCGACACCGGGGTGGCGCCGCCGGGTGCCCGGGTGCCGATCACGAACACCACGACGCTGGCGACCAGCGCCCCGGCGAAGGCGAACCAGACGTAGCCGAACAGCGTGCTGACACCGAAGACGTAGATGCCGAGGACGACGAAGAACGCCGCACCCGCGTTGACGCCCAGCAGGCCGGGGTCGCCGAGCGGGTTGCGGGTGAAGCCCTGCACGAGCGCGCCGGCCAGGCCGAGCGCGATCCCGACCAGTACCCCGAGCAGGGTGCGCGGGATCCGCAGGGAACGGATGACCACGTCGTTCTCGCTGCCGGTCGGGGCGACCAGCGCGGAGAACACCTCGTTCACCGGGATGACCTTGGTCCCGATCGCGATGCTGGCGAGTACCGCGAGCAGCAGCGCCGTGGTCAGGGCGGCGAGGCCGAGCAACCGCCTGCGCCGGAGCGACCGCCGTGGGGGCGCCGGTTGTTCCACCGACGGTGGTCGGACGCGGATCGCGTTCACCTTGCTCGTGGCCCCCTGCTCGACCGGATGCCCACCCGTCCGGTGCGGCTCCGCTCACCATAAGTGAGGCTGCCCTACGACAGAACACCCCCGTGCGTCACGCCGCCCGCACGGCGGGATGCTCGGGCGGTGCCCATCGAACCCTCCGCGTCCGGTCCCCCGCCCGTCCGGCCGCGGGTCACCGCGGTCATGGTCAGCTCCGCCGACGGGGCCGTGACTGCGGGCGGAGCGGGATCCGGTGGCCTGTCCACCCCGGCCGACCGCGACCTGTTCCGCGCCCTGCGACGGTCGGCCGACTGCGTGCTCGTCGGGGCGGGCACCGCGCGGGACGAGGACTACCGGGGCGTCCGGCCACGCCGCCCCGGGCCGGACGGGCGGCCGCCCGGGCCGCCCCCGCCGGTCGTCGTCGTGAGCGGGTCGGCCGGGCTGGACCCGGGTGCGCGGCTGTTCACCGACACCGTCACGGCGCCGGTCGTGCTGACCACGGCCGCCGCCCCCGCGGACCGACGCGCCGCGCTGGGCGCCGCGGGTGCCGAGGTCCTGCTGCTCGACGACCTCTCCCCCGGCGCACTGCTCGCCGCGCTCGCCCGCCGCGGCCACACCTCCGTGCTGTGCGAGGGCGGGCCGACCCTGCTCGGCGCGCTGGTCGGGGCCGACGTCGTCGACGAGCTGCGCCTGACCCTGGTCCCGGTGCTGGTCGGGGGCCCGGAGGGGCGGATCGCGACCGGGCCGCGGCCCCTGCCCGTACCGCGCGCGCTGCGCCTGGCCGGCCACGAGGCGGCCGCCGACGGGACCCTGCTGCTGCACTACGTCCGCGCCGCCCCCGGGGCCCCGGCTCCGCCGAACGAGTGAACCACCGTGAGGGAGGGCCACGGACGGGCATCCCACGGGGGACACCACACGCACCGCGGCGGGCCTCCACCCGGGGCCGGCCCGTGAGAGGAGCACCGATGACCTCCGGCACCCCGACCACCACCCCCGCCACGACCCCGGCCGCGGCCCCCGCGGGACGCCTCGCCGACGGCACCGGCCAGGGCCGCACCACCATCGCCGCGTCCGTCGTCCAGAAGATCGCCGGCATCGCCGCGCGCGAGGTCTCGGGCGTGTACTCCATGGGCTCCGGCGCGTCCCGCGCCTTCGGTGCGCTGCGCGAGCGCATCCCCGGCGGCGGCACCAGCGGCGCCTCCACCGTCGCGGGCGTGGCCGTCGAGGTCGGCGAGAAGCAGGCCGCGGTCGACCTGGACGTCGTCGTCGAGTACGGCGTCGCCATCGCCGACCTGGCCTCCGCGGTCCGCCGCAACGTCGTCGGCGCCGTCGAGCGGATGACCGGGCTGGAGGTCATCGAGGTCAACATCTCGGTGAACGACATCCACCTGGCCGGCGAGGACGACAACCGCGACGAGGCCCCGGTGGCTCCGGCCCCGACCGGCCGCGTCGTGGAGTGACGGTGTCCGAGCCGACCCCGCCCGACGCCCGGTCCCCCGCCGCCGTCGTCACCGGTCCGCCCGGTGCGGCGGAGGTCGCCGCGCAGCGGCGCCGGGAACCGGCACCGGCCGCGCTGGCCGAGCTGGTCGCCGAGGCCGTCGTCGCGCACCCGTCGGTGGTGCGGCTCGACGGCGGCACCTTCGGGACCGTCGCGACCTGGCTGTCCGGGCGGCGGTTGGTCGGCGTGCTCGTCGGCCGTACCGACGAACCGGTCGAGATCGGGGTGGTGCTGCGCCTGGACCGGCCGATCCCGGCTACCGTCGCGGCGCTGCGGGCGTCCCTCGCGCCGTTGGTCGACGGGGTCCCCGTCGACGTGACGGTCGCGGACGTGGAGGTCCCCTGAGGTGGAGGTGGATACGGGATGGACGAGCCGGATCCCGGCGGGCACGGGGGCCTGACCCCCGCGCAGCGGTCGGCCTACCGCTCGTTCGTCCGTACCCACCACCCCGACCGCGGCGGTGACCCGGAGGTCTTCCGCGCCGGGCTGGCCCACTTCCGCGCGCTCGCGTCCGACCGGCACGCCGGCCGGACGCCCGACCCGGACGACCGCCGCTACGACGCACCGATCGAGATCGTGCCGGACCTGCCGCTGCCGACCCGGGTCCTGGTGGCCCTGATCCGCACCATCCGACGTCGCACACACCCCCGGGTCGACCGGCCCGGCCGGCACGCCCACCGCTCCACCCGTCCCGGAGAGGACATTCCATGAACGCCACCCAGACCGGCCTGCTCGCCGGCCTCCTGCTCGGAGTCGCCGGTGCCACCGGCGGCTTCTTCGCCTTCGTCATCACCCTGGTGCTCGGCATCATCGGCCTGGTCGTCGGCCGGCTCCTCGACGGCGAGCTGGACCTGTCCGGCCTCGGCCGGGGCCGCGACCGGTGAGCACCCTCCCCGACCCCGCCGAGCGCGGTGTCCTGGAGATCGACCCGGCGGTGCTGCGCACGATCGTCGAGTACGCCGCGGACACCGCCCCGGCCACCCGGCACCGCGCCCGGCGGGTCGCCGGGCTCGACGTCGGCGAGTCCGGGCCGACCGCCCGGGTGACCCGACGGCCCGGTCCGGCACGGGGCACGGTCGGGGCCGCCGTCGGCGCCGCGACCGGCGACGCCGGTGAGGTCGACGTCCGGCTGCGGCTCACCCTGGCCCACCCCGGGTCGGTGCGGGCCGCGGTCGCCGACGTCCGGGAGCGGATCGACGCCGACCTGCGTCGCACCACCGGGCACCGGCTGCGCGGCCTGTCCGTCGAGGTCGAGGCCCTCCGGTCGGAGGACGCCCGGCCGCGCCCGGACTCCCCGCGCGTGCAGTAGAACCGTCGGATCCTGAACGAGTCGGAAGAGGGAGGCCGGGCCCCGTGCGTGTCCTGCTCCGCGTTCTCGCGCCGCTGCTGAGCCTGGTGGTGGCCGCGATCGGCGCGCTCGTCGTCGTCGAGGTGGTGGCCGCCTGGGTCGGCCGGGTCTCCGGCGCCGGGCTGCTCGTCCCCTGGCGGGACTGGCGCACCACCGTCCAGAACACCCTGTGGACCGCCCAGCCGGTGCTCTGGATCGCCGTCGGGGTGATCGTCGTCGGGGCCGTGCTGCTGCTCGTCGGGCTGTTCGCCCGCCGCCACGACGTCGCCCTCGACGCGCCGTCGCCCGGACTCACCGTCGTCACCGCGCCGCGGGTGCTGGCCCGGCTGGTCGGCACCCGGGTCCGGGCCGCGGACCCGGTGACCGCCGCGTCGGTGACCGCATCGGCCCGGTCGGTCGTGGTGAACGCCCGCGGCCGCGGCGACACCGACGCGCTGCGCGAGGCCGCCCGCGGTGCCGCCTCCGGCGTCCTCGACGCGCTGCCCCTCGCGCGGCGCCCGCGCCTGACCGTGCGCGCCACCCCGGAGCAGCCGGGCTCGAAGGGAGTGCAGTGATGGCCGACGCCGTGACCTCGACGGGGAGCACGCCGGGGACCTCCGGCCCGAACCCGCGCCGCGCCGCCCGGACCGCGCGACGCGCCCAGTACCGCTCCGCGGGCGGCGCCCGCGGCGGGCTCGTCCTGCTCGGCGTGGTGCTGCTCGCCGTCGGCGTGCTCACCGTGCTGCTGGTGACCGGGGTCTTCGGGCAGGGCCGCCCGCAACGCCCGCTGCTGGACCCGGTGGTCGAACAGTTCCTGCTGGCCAACGGCACCGCCGCCCGCCTGGTCGCGATCCTGGCCGGTCTGGTGCTGGTGCTGCTCGGGCTCTGGTGGACCGCGCGGTCGCTGCGCCCGGAGACCCGGCCGGACCTGGTCCTGGACGGCGGCCCGGACACCGAGATCCGGATCGGCGCCTCCGCCGCGGCCGACGCCGTCGCCGACGGGGCCGCCACGCTGCCCGGGGTGACCCGGGCCCGCGCCCGGATGGTCGGCAGCACCTCCGCGCCCGCGGTGCGCGCCACCGTGTGGGTCGGCGAGGACGTCGCCGACGGGGAGGTCGCCGAGATCTGCCGCCGCCTCGACGCCGAGATCCTGCCCGGGATCCGCGACGCGCTGGGGATGGCGGACCTCCCCGTCGCGGTCCGTCTGGAGCTGGACGAGGCCCGCCGCGACGACCGCCCGCGGGTCTCCTGACCCACCGGCCGGGTCCGTGACCCGGCTCACAGGGGCCGGGCCGGTCGGCGACCGTACGGTCGTCGGCATGAGCGCAGTGCTGGACGGCAGGACGGCCCTCGTCACCGGGGCGGGCAGCGGGATCGGGGCCGCCGTGGCCCGCAGGCTCGTCGCCGACGGGGCGAAGGTGTACGCGGTGGACCTCGCCGAGGACCGGGTGGCCCCACTGGCCGCCCAGAGCGACCTGGTCACGCCGCTGGGCTGCGACCTGTCCGACCTCGACGCCGTGGAACAGCTGCCCACCGACGTCGACATCCTGGTCAACAACGCCGGCCGCCAGCACGTCTCGCGGCTGGAGGAGTTCGACCCGGAGATGTTCTCGAACATCCTGCGCCTGATGCTGGAGTCGCCGTTCCGGCTGATCCGCCGGTCGCTGCCGCACATGTACGCCCGTGGCTGGGGACGGGTCGTGAACATCTCCTCCGCGCACGGCCTGCGGGCCTCGCCGTACAAGTCCGCCTACGTCTCGGCCAAGCACGGCCTGGAGGGCCTGTCGAAGGTCACCGCGCTGGAGGGCGCCGAGCACGGCGTGACCAGCAACTGCATCAACCCCGCCTACGTGCGCACGCCGCTGGTCGAGGCGCAGATCGCCGACCAGGCCCGCACGCACGGGATCTCCGAGGACGAGGTCGTCACGAGGATCATGCTCACCCCGGTGGCGGTGAAGCGGCTGATCGAGCCCGCCGAGACCGCGGAGCTGGCCGCGCTGCTGTGGGGGCCGGCGTCGGCGTCGATCACCGGCACGTCGCTGTCCCAGGACGGCGGCTGGACCGCCCGGTAGGGGTGCGGCGCTCACCGCGGCCACACCCCGGTACCGGCATGATCGGTGCTCGTGCGGCGGTGGAGTGTGCTCGGGGTCCTGCTGCTCGCCGTACTGCTGCTCGCCGGGTGCGCCGTCGGGCCGTCGCAGCGGCCGCCGGTGGCCGTGCGGGGCGAACAGCTGCCTGCCGCTCCCCCGACGTCGGCCGCGGGCCCGCCCGCCGACCCGGACCTGCTGCCCGACTCCGACCCGGTCCGCACCACCGGGTTCACCGACTGCACCGCCGACACGGCCGCGGCCCTGACCACGGCGGGCACCCCACTGCCCGCCGGGCGCGTGCTGTCCGTCGGCTGCGCCCGGCTCACCGTGCCCGCCGACCGGGACCGTCCCGAGCTGGGCCCGGCCCGGCTCGGCCTGACCCGGGTCACGACACCCGGCGCGGCGGACGGGCGCCCGGCGCTGGTCGTGCTGGGTGACACCGGCACCGACGGGTCCGCACGGGCGGCGGTGAGCCTCGCCGCCCGGCTCCCCGCCGCCGTCCTCGACCGCTACCAGGTGATCGGCGTGGACCGCCGCGGCACCGGCGAGGACCTTCTCGACTGCGCCCCGGTCGACGCCCGCGCCGCTCTGCTCGACGCCGGACCGGACCGCCGCGACGAGGCCGCCATGACGGCACTGCTGGAGCGGGCCCGTGAGGTCGTGCAGGACTGCAACCTGCTGCTGTCGGGCACGTTGACCAGCTACCGCGCCGCGAGCGGTGCCGACGACCTGGAGTCGCTGCGGTCCGTGCTGGGCGCGGCCCGGCTGGACCTGCTCGCCGTCGGCGACGGTGCCGACGCGGCGGCCGCCTGGATCGGCGCCCACCCGGGCTCCGTCGGGCGGGTCGTGCTCGACGGGCCCGGTGACCCCACCCTCGACGAGCCGGCCCGGACCGAGACCACGACCGCGGCGGCGGAGAAGGCCTTCGACGCCTTCGCCGGGGCCTGCACCGCGTCGCCGACCTGCCCGCTGGGTCCCGACCCGCGCGGCTACGTCGACGAGCTCGTGTTCCGCCTGTCCCGCACCGCGCTGCCCGTCGGCGACGGCGACGCGGTCACCGCGGGCGCGACGCTGCGCGCGGTCCGGTCGGTCATGTCCCAGCCCGCGCGCTGGCCTGAGCTGCAGTCCGCGCTGGTCGCGGCCGGCGACGGCGACCCGGCGGGGCTGGTCCGCATCCTCGCCCCGCTCGGGGGTCCGCAGGGCCGTTTCGACGCCACCCTGGCCACCCGCTGCAACGACAGCCGGGTGCGGGTCACCCCCGGTGAGGCCGCGGACCTGGCCGGGCAGTGGGCGCAGCGCTTCCCGCTGTTCGGGGTCGCGGCGGCGCAGGAGCTCGTGGCCTGCGGGCCGTGGCCGTCGGGTGGACCGGTCACCCCGGCGGCGCCGCGGGGCGCTCCCCCGCCCCCGGTCGTCGTGATCGGGACCGCGCAGGACCCGCAGTCGCCGCAGAGCGGTGCCGAGCGGACCGCCCAGCAGCTCGCGACGGGGCGGCTGGTGCGCTGGCAGGGCAGCGGGACCGGGGCCTACCCGCGCACCCCGTGCGTCACCGACGTCGTCGACCGGGCGTTGCTGACCGGCCGGGCGCCCTCCCAGCCCGTGGTCTGCCCTCCGTAACCCCGTGCTCCGGGCGGCTCACCCTGGGTAGGTCCAGACCGTGGTCGGGATGCGACGAAACCGGCGCAGAAGGTCACGATTGCGTATCCGCCGTTTTCCGGGGCGGTTGCGGGAACAGCGTTGTCGGCCATCCTCACCTGCGACAACGGGCGTACGAAACGTTTCCGGAATGGCTACGCCATCGTCGCGGAACGGTCCGTTCGGCTTACCGGTGCCGCCGTTCTGCGGCTAGGCTCCGTCCGGCGAGCGGGAGACCGCAGGTCGTGCCCACCGCACCGGTGGGCGTACGCGAACTCCCGGTCACGTCGTTCGGGTGGGTGTAACGCCGAACGGACCCGACGACGAGTGGTGCGGAAGGACCGTGCCCCTGCCCCGAGCGGCGGGCACGGACCCCGGGCGGAAGGAGCACGGTGGATTTCTTCACCTATGTCGGCAGCCAGCTGAACCAGTTGGTGTTCTACGGCCAGCAGCATTTCCTGCTGGTCGCGATCTCGGTCGGAATCGCGGTCGTGATCTCGTTGGTGGCGGGCACCCTGCTGCACACCAATCGGCTGACTCCCGAGTCGTGGAGCCGGCCGGTCCGGGCGGGCTCCCGTGAGGCGTTGCTGATCATGTTCTCCGCCGCGCTGACGATCCCGTCGCTGGCGCTGTTCGGTCTGCTGCAGCCGATCCTGGGGCTCGGCGTCACGCCGTCGCTGACGGCGCTGACGATCTACGCGATCTACCCGGTGCTGCGTAACGTCGTGGCCGGGCTCTCCTCGGTGGACGACGCCGTCCTCGAGTCCGCCCGCGGGATGGGGATGGGTTCGGTCCGGCGGATGTTCACCATCCAGCTGCCGCTGGCCTGGCCGGTGATCCTGTCCGGCATCCGGGTCGCCGTTCTGATCATCATCGGTATCGCGGTCGTCGCCGGCGCCATCAACGGCCCGGGCTTCGGCTCCTCGCTCTTCCTCGGCCTGCAACGGCTGGGATCGGTCAACTCGTTCAACCAGGTTCTGGCGGCCACACTCGGCTGCCTCGTCGTGGCTGCGGTCTACGAGCTCGTCTTCTGGATCGTGCAGCGTTTCACCACCCCGAGGGGGATCCGTGTCTGATTCCGGCAAGCCGATGATCGCCCTCGAAGGCATCAGCAAGACCTATCCGAAGTCCACCACCCCGGCCGTGCAGGAACTCGACCTGCACGTACCCGAGGGCACCATCTCGATGTTCATCGGGCCGTCCGGCTGCGGCAAGACGACCACGCTGAAGATGATGAACCGGCTCATCGAGCCCAGCACCGGCCGCATCCTGCTCGACGGCGACGACGTCACCGACGTCAACGCCGACGAGCTGCGCCGCCGCATCGGCTACGTCATCCAGCAGGTCGGCCTGTTCCCGCACTTCACGATCGGCGACAACATCGCCGTCGTCCCGCGGATCCTCGGCTGGGACCGCAACCGGATCACCGCCCGGGTCGACGAGCTGCTCCACCTGGTCGGGCTCGAGCCGAAGACCTACCGCGACCGCTACCCCCGCCAGCTCTCCGGCGGCCAGCAGCAGCGCGTCGGCGTCGCCCGCGGGCTCGCCGCGGACCCGTCGGTGATGCTGATGGACGAGCCGTTCGGCGCCATCGACCCGATCACCCGCGAGCGCATCCAGGACGAGTTCCTGGAGCTGCAGCAGCAGATCGCCAAGACCATCTGCTTCGTCACCCACGACCTCACCGAGGCGGTCAAGCTCGGCGACCGGATCGCGGTGTTCGGGCCCGGCGGCGCGCTGCAGCAGTACGACACGCCCGACATGATCCTGACCCACCCGGCCAACGACTTCGTCGCCGAGTTCGTCGGTTCCGGTGCCGCGGTGCGACGGCTGTCGCTGCTGGAGCTGTCCCGCCTGGAGCTGCAGTCGGTCGACCTCGACGGGACCGCCGCCCGTAACGGCTCCCCCACCTACGAGGCCGACGCCGAGGGCCGCCCGGTGCGCTGGGCGTACCTGCCGGGCACCGCCGACCTGCCGAAGCTGGTGACGGTGCCGCGCACCGGCACCGTCTACGACGCCGTCGACGTCATGCTCGACTCCCAGACCGAGCTGGTCGGTGTGGTCGACGAGCAGCAGCAGCTGCAGGGCGCGCTCTGGTGGCGCGACCTGGTCGAGGGCCTCAAGACCAAGGCCGGTTCATGAGCGCCCCCGCCGCCGAGGAGACCGGCGCGGCCGAGCCGTCCGGGTCGCCCTCGGCCGAGCCGGTCGTCCGCCGGACCCGCCGGCTGGACCGGTCGCTCGTCGTCAACCCGCTCATCGCCGTCGCCGGCGTGGTGCTGGTGCTGGTCTACGCCGCGTCCCAGGGGCTCGACGGCGTCGAGGCCTCGGTCATCAACGCGTCCTCGCTCGGGCAGCGGCTCGGCGAGCACCTGATCCTGACCGGGCTGTCCACCCTCGTCGTGATCATCGTGGCGATCCCGGCCGGCATCGCGATCAGCCGCCCGTCCGCGCGTCGTATCCAGCGTCCGATCCTGGCCTTCACCGGGTTCATGCAGGCGCTGCCCGCGTTCGGTGTGATCGTGCTGCTCGCGTTCTCCCCGCTCGGTCTCGGCCTGCCGACGGCCGTCGTCGCGCTCGCGCTGGCCGCGCTGCTGCCGGTGCTCACCAACACCGTCGTCGGGCTCCAGCAGGTCGACAAGGCGCTGATCGAGGCCTCCCGCGGCATCGGGATGTCGGCGCGGCAGACCCTGCTGCGCGTCGAGCTGCCGCTGGCGACGCCGGTCATGGTCGCCGGTGTCCGCGTCGCGCTCGTACTGAACGTCGGCACCGCGGCCCTGGCCACCTACGTCGGCGCCGGCGGTCTCGGCGAGCCGATCAAGGGCATGCTCGAGCTCGGCCGCCCCACCGGAACCCTCGTCGCGGCGACCATCGTCGCCGCGCTGGCCCTGATCGTGGACTGGCTCGCCGGTCTCGCCGAGTACGCCGTCCGCCGCAACGCCGGCTGACGCGGGCCCCGCTCGCCCCCGAATCCCCGCAGTACCGCATTCCCTGGAGGACACGTGAAGTTCGGACGATCCCGGCGTCTCGCCCTGACGGCGATGGCCGCCGCCGCGGCGCTCGCCCTGGCGGGCTGTGGCGGCCTGAGCGGCAGCGGCCCCTCGGCCTCCGGCGGCTCCCTGGCCCAGGCCGGCGACCTGAGCGGACAGAACTACGTCGTCGGCGGCAAGAACTTCGACGAGCAGCTGGTGCTCTGCCAGATCACCGTCGCCGCGCTCGAGTCGGCAGGCGGCAACGTCACCGACCGCTGCAACACCGGTGGCACCGACGTCACCCGCCAGGCACTGCTGGCCGGGGACATCAACATCTACTGGGAGTACACCGGTACCGCCTGGGCGTCGTTCTTCAAGGAGACCCGCCGGATCACCGACGACAACGAGCTCTACGACCTCGTCGCCCAGCGGGACCTGCAGCAGAACCAGATCCAGTGGCTGGACAAGGCCAACTTCAACAACACCTACGCCTTCGCCATGACCGAGGCGAAGTCACAGGAGCTCGGCATCACGACGCTGTCGCAGATGGCGGACTACATCAAGTCGGGCAAGGCACCGGCCGGCTCGGTGTGCGTGGAGACCGAGTACAACTCGCGTGACGACGGCCTGCGCGGCCTGGAGAAGACCTACGGCTTCACCGCACCGAACCCGCAGGTGCTCGCCACCGGCGTGATCTACCAGGCGACCGCCGACAACAAGTGCCTGTTCGGCGAGGTCTTCACCACCGACGGCCGCATCCCGGGCCTGAAGCTCAAGGTCCTCGACGACGACAAGAAGTACCACGTCACCTACAACGCGGCGCCGACGATCAAGGCCGACGTCTACAACGCCAACCCCGCCGTCCGGCAGGTGCTGGCGCCGATCGCCCAGGCCCTGGACTACAACACCATCCTCGACCTGAACGGCAAGGTGTCCTCCTTCGGCCAGAACGAGCGCGACGTCGCCCGTGAGTGGCTGACCCAGCAGGGCTTCATCGGCTGAGGTGTCCCGGTACGCCCACCGCGTCCCCGCCCCCGCTCCACCGGGTGCGGGGACGCGGTGTGTTCCGGGTCGATCACCGTGTGTGCGTGGGCGTTGCGCCGACGGACGGATCGTGGTCGGCTGGCCGGACCACCCATCCCCGCGAACCAGGACGATCCCGTGAGCCCCTTCCCCGGCCGCAGGCTGCGGACGCTGGTCCCGGCCCTGCTCGCCGTCGCGCTGCTGGCAGGCGGCTGCACCGGGCTCGCCGGAGGTGGGCCGCGGGCCTCCGCCGGGTCGCTCGCCCCGCGCGTCGACCTGTCCGGCCGGACCTACGTCGTCGGGTCGAAGAACTTCGACGAGCAGCAGATCCTCTGCCAGATCTCGATCGCGGCACTGGAGTCCGCCGGGGCGTCGGTGACCGACCGGTGCAACGTCGGGGGCTCCGACGTGACCCGGCAGGCGCTGCTGTCGGGGGACATCTCCACCTACTGGGAGTACACCGGCACGGCGTGGGCGTCGTACCTGCGCGAGACCCGCACCCTCGCCGACGACCAGGTCCTCGCCGACCTGCGCACCCGCGACCGTGCGCAGAACGGCGTGGTGTGGCTGGACCGCGCCGGGTTCGACAACACGTACTCCTTCGTCGTCGACGGGGCGATCGCGGCGCGGCTGAACCTGAACACGATCAGCGACATGGCCGCCTACGTCCGCTCCGGACAGCCCGGCGACGTCTGCGTCGAGACCGAGTACGCCTCCCGCGCCGACGGCCTCGCCGGGCTCCAGCGCGCCTACGGCTTCGAGCTCCCCCGCGACCGCCGCGAGACCCTCGAACAGGGTCTGATCTTCCAGTCCACCGCCGACGGCGTCTGCCTGTTCGGCGAGGTCGCCGCCACCGACGGGCGCATCCCGGCGCTGGGCCTGAAGGTCCTCACCGACGACCGCGGCTACCACATCACCTACAGCGCGGTCCCGGTCTTCCGGGCCGACGTGTTCGACCGGGCCCCGCAGGTCGCCGACCTGTTCGCCCCGATCACCGCGGCCCTGGACCAGCAGACCATGCAGCAGCTCAACGGCCGGGTCTCCGCAGGCGGGCAGAGCCCCCGTGACGTCGCGCGGGCCTGGCTGGCCGAGCGCGGGTTCATCGGGAGCTGAGCCGTGGCGCGCCGGCAGGTCGACGAGGTCCGCGACGGCGTGGAGCTCACCAGTCTCGACGCCGAGGCCTTCGACGGCGCCGGCGTCACCAAACGGGCCCTGCTCGACCACCTCGACGCCGTCGCCGCGCTGCTGCTGCCCGCGCTGGCCGACCGGCCCCTGTCGGTGGTGCGGGCCCGTCCCGGCCAGGCGCCGTTCATGCAGAAGAACCTCCCGCGCGGGGCGCCCGGCTGGATCCCGACCGTGGACGTGTGGGCGGACTCGTCGCAGCGCACCGTGCACTACCCGCTCTGCCACGACCGCCGCACGCTGCTGTGGTTCGGCAACCAGCGCGCCGTCGAGTTCCACCCGACCCTCGTGCCGCACGGTGCGACGACCACCGGCGAGCTCGTCGTCGACCTCGACCCGCCCGACGGCGCCGGCTTCGACCGGGTCGTCGCCGCCGCGCACCCGGTCCGGGCGGCGGTGGCCGAGCTGGGCCTCGCCGCCGCGGTGAAGACCAGCGGCGCGACCGGCCTGCACCTGGTGGTCCCGCTGTCGGAGCCGCTCCCGGTCGAGGACGCGTTCGCCGCGACCCGCGCGGTGTGCGCCCGTGCCGCGGCGCTGGCCCCCGACGTCGCGACGACCGCGTTCATCCGGGACGACCGCGGCGGCCGGGTCTTCCTCGACCCGACGCGCGTGGGCGGAGCCACCCTCGCCGCGCCCTACAGCCCGCGCGCCCGCCCCGGCCTGCCGGTGTCGTTCCCCCTCACCTGGGACGAGCTGGACCGGGTCACGCCCGCCGACTTCACGGTGGGCACGGTGGCCGGGCTGCTCGCGGGCCGTCCGACCTGGGCGGAGCTGCGTCCCGCGCCGGCCCCGCTGCCGGAGGTCCTGCTCACCGAGGGCCGGGCGATCCCGGTGCCGCGGGTCGCGGCCATGCACGAGGGGAAGCGCCGCAAGCGCGCCCGCGAACGCGGTGAGTGATCACCCGTTGTGGAGGATCCGGCCCGCCTCGCGGACGCTGCGCTCCACAACCGGTGATCACTCGTCGACGTCGCCGCGGGCGCGCCGGTAGATCCAGCGGTCGGCGTCGGCGTGCGGGCCGATCAGGACGTAGCCCCTCGGGTCCCCGCCGGGGTCGGACAGCTCGATCGTCCGCGGCGGACGGCCGGTGGCGTCGGGGTCGATGCGCACCTGCTCGCCTGCGTAGGGGCCGTCGTCGAGGACCGCGTACATGGCAGACGATTGTGCCACCCCGGGTGCCCCGCCCGGCCCCGTCGGACGAGGGGGCCGGGCGGGGCGTGGGCTCAGCAGTTGCCGTAGGAGTTGGTGGTGCCGGCGCGGGTCACCACCCCGGTGGCGGTGTCGGCGACGACGACCGGGATCCCCGGTGGACCGTTGCCGTTGCGGTAGACGTCGCGCAGCGTCGTCGACGGGACGACCCCGGCCCCGTCGGCCCGCGCGACGCCCGCCCGGATCGTGCCGTACCCGGGGACGCCGACGCTCCAGAACCACTGCTCGGCGCCGGGGGTGGCCCGCCCGCTGCCGTACATGTAGCAGGACAGCTGGTCACGGCTGTTGGTGATCGACACCCGTCCGTACGGGACGCCGGCGGGGTCGGCGAGGTTGAGCACGCCGTTGCCGTTCTCGCTCCGCACCCGGTCCCGGGCCGCGCCGGAGAACGACACGCAGACGTGGTCGGAGGGCTGGGCCTCCCGCCACACGAAGCCCGGCTTGCAGGTGTCCGGGCCGTACGGTCCGGACCCGGCGCGGTTCGCGGGGCCCGCCGCGGTCTCGGCGCGGGCGGTGGTGCGCGAGGCGACGCTCACGCAGACCGGGTCGCTCGGCCCGATCTCCCGCCACACGAAGCCGCTCTTGCAGGTGTAGGGGCCGTAGGGCAGCGCGGCGGGCGCCGGGCCCGCCGGGGCGGGCGCCGTCGGCGGGGCGGCGAGCGCGGTGCCGGCG
>NZ_JAMXSG010000072.1:0-22274 GCF_024124365.1 Pseudonocardia sp. McavD-2-B | reverse complement strand
CGCCGTGCTGTTCGCCGCCGGTGCGACCCGCGCCTTCCAGCCCGACGCCCCCGGCGAGGGCACCACGCTGCTGCTCGTCGCGCCGGGCCACGACCTCGACCCGCACTTCGGCCGCGGGTCGGCCGCCCGGCACAGCGCCTCCGGGGCACGCCCGCTGCCCGGTGTCCGTCCCGGTCTGCGCCGCGACGTCGACACCGCCGCCGACCTCGACGACGCCGTCGCCCTCGGGGTGGGGGTGTGGACCCGGGCCGTGGTCGACGCCCGGCACGGGCCGCCCGCCACACCTCACCCACCCGGATGTCCCCCGCCCGGTGACGCCGTCGCCCGACGGTGTGGCACACCACGTACGTGACATCGCCGGACGGGGCCGTGTCCACGTGGACGGTTGCGGAGCGGTACGAAACAATCGCGACGTGAGTGACGACTCGGCGACCCCGGACGGACGGAACGGCACCTCCGCGCACCCGGGGGGCCGTCCCCGGTCGGCGTCGCGCCGCGCCCCGCGTCCGGCATCGCGGCGGCTGCACACCGCGAGCCGCAGCGTCGCCGACCACGCACCGGCCGCGGAGATCCCGGCCCAGCAGCACGTGCCGCCGGGCCCCGCGGCACCGCCCGCGCCGCCGGCCGCCGCGCCGTCGCAGGTGCAGGGAGCCGCCCCGATCGCGCCGCCCGCGGGGGCGACCACCCCGGCGTCGACGATGGCCGAGCTGCTCCCCGAGGACCGTTACCTCAACCGTGAGCTGTCCTGGCTCGACTTCAACGCCCGGGTGCTGGCCCTGGCCGAGGACTCCAGTCAGCCGCTGCTGGAGCGCGCGAAGTTCCTCGCGATCTTCGCCTCCAACCTCGACGAGTTCTACATGGTCCGGGTCGCGGGTCTGAAGCGCCGCGACGAGACCGGCCTGTCCGTGCGCAGCGCCGACGGCCTGACCCCCCGCCAGCAGCTGGCCCGGATCACCGAGCGGAGCCGCGCGCTGTCGCGGGCGCACGCCGAGGTGTTCATGGACGAGCTGCTCCCCGAGCTCGACGCGGCCGGCGTCCACCTGCGCAGCTGGGAGGACCTGACCGACGCCGAGCGCCTGCGGCTGTCGGACTACTTCACCGAGACGGTGTTCCCGGTGCTCACCCCGCTCGCGGTGGACCCGGCGCACCCGTTCCCCTACATCTCCGGGCTGTCGCTCAACCTCGCGGTGACCGTCCGCGACCCCGAGGGCCGGACCGAGCGGTTCGCCCGGGTCAAGGTACCGAACAACGTGCCGCGGCTGGTGTCGGTCGACCCGCCGGACACCGACACCCGCGCCGGGAACCGGCAGTGCACGTTCCTGCCGATCGAGGACCTGATCTCCGCGCACCTCGGGGACCTGTTCAACGGCATGGAGGTCACCGAGGTCCACCCGTTCCGCGTCACCCGCAACGCCGACCTCGAGGTCGAGGAGGACCGCGACGAGGACCTCCTGCAGGCCCTGGAGCGCGAGCTGGCCCGGCGCCGGTTCGGTCCGCCGGTCCGCCTCGAGGTGCTCGACACGATGTCCGAGCACGTGCTGGAGCTGCTGCTGCGCGAGCTCGACGTCGACCCGAACGACGTCGTCACCGTCCCCGGGCTGCTCGACCTCACCGGCCTGTGGCAGGTGCACGGGGTCAACCGCCCCGACCTGAAGGACGAGCCGTTCCGCCCCGCCACGCACCCCGCGTTCGCGGAGCGGGAGACCCCGCGCAGCGTGTTCGCGACCCTGCGCGAAGGCGACGTGCTGGTGCACCACCCCTACGACTCGTTCTCGACGTCGGTGCAGCGCTTCATCGAGCAGGCCGCGGCCGACCCGAACGTGCTCGCGATCAAGCAGACCCTCTACCGCACCTCCGGCGACTCCCCGATCGTCAACGCCCTGATCGACGCCGCCGAGGCGGGCAAGCAGGTCGTCGCCCTGGTCGAGATCAAGGCCCGGTTCGACGAGCAGGCCAACATCCGCTGGGCACGCGAGCTGGAGAAGGCCGGCGTGCACGTCGTCTACGGCCTGGTGGGGCTCAAGACGCACTGCAAGACCTGCCTGGTCGTCCGCCAGGAGGGGTCGGAGATCCGCCGCTACTGCCACATCGGCACCGGCAACTACAACCCGAAGACCGCGCGGCTCTACGAGGACGTCGGCGTGCTCACCGCCGACCCGACCATCGGCGCGGACCTCACCGACCTGTTCAACTCCCTCACCGGCTACTCGCGGCAGACCTCCTACCGGAGCCTGCTCGTCGCGCCGTACGGGATCCGCCGCGGCATCGTCCGCCGCATCGACGACGAGATCGAGGCGCACCTGTCCGGCGAGTCCGGCGCGCGGGTGCAGATCAAGGCGAACTCGCTGGTCGACGAGGCCATCATCGACGCCTGCTACCGGGCGTCGCAGGCGGGCGTGCCGGTCGACATCGTGGTGCGCGGCATCTGCGCGATCGTCCCCGGCCGACCCGGGCTGAGCGAGAACATCACCGTCCGGTCGATCCTCGGGCCGTTCCTGGAGCACTCCCGGGTGCTGCACTTCGGCTCGGCCGACGAGTACTGGATCGGCTCGGCGGACATGATGCACCGCAACCTGGACCGCCGGGTCGAGGTCATGCTGCGGGTCGCCGACCCGAAGCTGGCCGACCAGCTCGGCGCGATGTTCGACTCCTGCCTGGACCCGGCGACGCGCTGCTGGACGCTCGGGCCGGACGGGACCTGGTCGCCGTCGCCCGCGCCGGGCTCGGAGAACATCCGGGTCCGCGACCACCAGGTCGAGATGATGAACTCCCGCCGCGGCAGCAGCGAGGACTGATGCTGTCCGCACAGCTCCGGACCGACGGCGCCGAGGTCGACCCGGCGGGGATCGCCGACGTCGTCGCGGCCGGGACGGTGCCGTGGCGCCGCGCGGACGACGGCACCGTCGAGGTGGCCCTGGTCCACCGCCCCCGCTACGACGACTGGTCCTGGCCCAAGGGACACCAGGACCCGGGCGAGGCGCTGACCCTGACCGCGCTGCGCGAGACCGCCGAGGAGGCACACCTGGGGTGCCGCCTCGGCGCCCGGCTCGGCCACACCGCGTACGCCGTGCCCGGCAAGGGCCACAAGGTCGTGCACTACTGGGCCGCCGAGGCCGTCCGCGACCACGGCTTCTCCGTCACCGACGAGACCGACGACCTGCGCTGGCTGCCCCGCGACGAGGCCGCCGCGCTCCTCACCCGCCCGACCGACGCCGACCTGCTGGACCGGCTCGACCGGGTGGGGCCGCCGTCGTCGACGGTGGTGCTCGTGCGGCACGCCAAGGCGGGGAGCCGGACCGCCTGGGAGGGCGACGACGACCTGCGCCCCCTGTCCGGTACCGGGTTCACCCAGGCCGACCGGCTCGCGGACTTCCTCGACCGCTTCGGCCCGGACCGGCTCGCCACCGCCCCACCGCTGCGCTGCGGCCAGACGATCGAGCCCTACGCCCACGCGTCCGGCGCGGGCGAACCGGACGTGGAGCCGCTGCTCGGCGAGCACGGCTACTGGGTCTCCCCCGCCGACGGCCTGGCCCGCTTCCGCACCCTCGCGGCGCAGCCCGGCGTGACGCTGCTCTGCAGCCAGGGCGGGGTCATCCCGGACGTCGTCGGGCACCTGCTCGCCGCCGCGGGCCGGTCCCCCGACCCTGACCTGCCCTCGCACAAGGCCAGCACCTGGGTCCTGGGCTTCGGCGATGACGGCGCCCTGCTGTCGGCCGACTACTACCGCCGCCCGCCCTCCTGACCCGCCTCGCCGCTCAGCGCCTCCCTGCCGCGCCTACCGACCCGCCCGCGCCGCACCTCGGACGCCGTCTGCACACCACTCCGCGGGCCTGTCGTTCCGGGTACTCGTCGCTTTCGCGCGCAGCCACTCCCCGCGCCCCGCACCCGACGTCCCCGGCCCCGGCCCCGGCCCCGGCCCCGGCCCCGGCCCGATCGTCGATCAGTACCTGAGAGCTGTTCGGCCCCGGGTCGGCAGCACTGGTGCACTGATCGACCGGAGCCGTGGCGGTGTGCCCTCCTCTGCGGCGGCGTGTGCGACTGCGAACGGACGCACCGGTTCGGGCCCGCCAGGCACGGACCGGGGTGCAGGGTGCGCGGGTGGAGGAGCCGTTCCGGGGGTCGGAGGCCGTCGCGCGCGGGATCGTCACGCCGGCGCGGCTGCGCGGGCCACGGTTCGTGCGTCTGTTTCCCGACGTGTATGTGTCCGCCGCGGCCCCCGTGACGCCGGTGCTCCGGGCCCGGGCGGCATCGATCTACGCCGGGCCCCTGGGCGCGGCATCGGCCTACTCGGCGGCCGAGATCCTGCGCGCGTCCTGCGGGCCGTGGACGGCGCCCGCCGAGCTCGTCGCGCCACGGCGGATCCGGCCCCGCCCGGACCTGCTCGCCCACCAGGGCGTCCCGCTCGAACCCGGTCTCTGCGACGGCGTCCGGGCCACCTCACCCCGCGCCACGGCGTGGGAGCTGTGCCGGCGGCTCGAGCTCGTCGACGCCGTCGTCGCCCTCGACGCACTCGCCGCCCGGAGACGGGATCGGCCGGTGTTCGTACCGGTACAGGGCACACCGGCACCCGAGCAGCGGAGACTGTCCAGGATGATGGCGCCGTGCCCCGGCTTCGACCCCGCCGACCTCCTGGTCCTGCGGTCGCTGTACCCCCACGTGCGGGGCTCGGCCCGGCTGGACCGGGTCGTCGCACTCGCCGACCCCCGGGCGGAGTCCCCACCCGAGACCCGGCTACGGCTGTTGCTCGTGCTCTCCGGGCTCCCGGTCCCGCAGGTCCAGTTCCCGTTGTACGACGCCCGCGGCCGCCCCTGGGCGCGTTTCGACCTCGCCTACCCCGACGCCCTGCTCGCGATCGAGTACGACGGCGCCCACCACGACGACCCGCTCGACCGCATCCGCGATACCCGCACCGCGGCGCTGGGATGGCAGACCCTCCGGATCACCGCCGACGGCCTCACCCGCAACGCCCGCCGCACCGTCGGGACGGTCCGCGCCCTGCTCGCCCAACGGACCCACCTCACCTCGCCCTGACCCGCACCGGCGCGGCGTCCCCGGCCCCCACTCGACGCCGCCCCCCGCTCTCGTCCACGGCCCCCGTCGATCAGTACGTGAGCGTCGCTGCGTTCCGGTCGGACAGCAGTCACGTACTGATCGACGTGCGAGGGGCTCGGACGGCGCGGCGCGCCCCGGGAGAGGCAGCCCAGAGCGGGCAGTCCAGCGAGGCGCGGCCCTACGCCCGCCGCGCTCGGCGGGCCGCACCGAGCCAGGGTGCACACCGGGACGAGGACCGTCGATCAGTACCTGAGCGCTGTCCACCTCCGCTCGAACAGCAGTCATGTACTGATCGACGCACTCGTGGACGGCGATGGGCGGCGAGCACAGGACGGCGTAGCAGGGAGGGAGAGGGGGCGCGGGGCGGCACGGGCGCGGGGAGGCGCGGCACCGCGGGGCAGGGCAGACCACGGCGGCGCGGTGGCGCGGCTACTTCTCCGCAGCGGCCTTCCGTCGGGCCGGCTTCTTCGCCGAGGCGGCCCCCTTCTTCGGAGCAGCCGCCTTCTTCTCCGGAGCGGCCGGAGCGCCCGCGGTGTCCGGCGGGATCGTCGTGCGGGTCGCGGTGCTGCGACCGGTGCCCGTCGCGGCTCGCTCGGTACGGCGGGGGGCGCTGGTCGCGTTCGCGGCGGCGGCCTCGCTGGCGGCCACCCGCTCCTTGAAGGCGGCGCCGGGCCGGAACGACGGCACCACGGTCTCCCCGACGGGCACCGTCTCCCCGGTCCGCGGATTGCGGGCGGTGCGCGGGGCGCGTCGTCGCGGCTCGAACACCCCGAACCCGGTCAGGGTGACGGTCTCACCGCGGCCGACGGCGTCCACGATCACCTCGACCATCGCGTCGACGGCCGACGTGGCGGCACGACGGTCTCCGAGCCGGGCGGTCAGCGCATCGACGAGCTGAGCCTTGTTCATGGTCACGAAAGGTAAGGCTGCGCCCCTGCCGCGCACCAGATCCCGACGCGAGTCCAGGTCGCATACCATCCATCAGTACAGGTCCGAACGGGTGGTCACCACGACATCTGTCGGAGCATGGTGACCACCCGTGTTCGGATCAGGCCAGAGTGCGTGGCATCCGGGCGGGCCGGGTTCCCTCGAACGCGGTGATGTCGGCCTCGTGCCGCAGGGTGAGTCCGATGTCGTCGAGACCCTCCCGCAGCCGCCACCGGGCGTAGTCGTCGATCTCGAACGGCACGGTCAGGTCGCCGGCCTGCACGGTCTTCTCACCCAGGTCCACGGTGATCTCCGTGCCGGGCTCGGTCTCGAGCTTCTTCCAGATCAGCTCGACGTCGGGCTGGGCGACCTCGGCGGCCACCAGCCCCGCCTTCGCCGAGTTGCCACGGAAGATGTCGGCGAACCGCGACGAGATGACGACCCGGAAGCCGTAGTCCATCAGCGCCCAGACCGCGTGCTCACGCGAGGAGCCGGTGCCGAAGTCCGGACCCGCGACGAGCACCGACCCCCGGTCGAAGGGCTCGTTGTTGAGCACGAAGGACGGGTCGTCGCGCCAGGCGGAGAACAGGCCGTCCTCGAAGCCGGTGCGGGTGACCCGCTTGAGGTAGACGGCCGGGATGATCTGGTCGGTGTCCACGTTGGACCAGCGCAGCGGGACGCCGATCCCGGTGTGGGTGTCGAACTTCTCCATCAGTCCAGGTCCTCCGGGCTGCTCAGCGTGCCGCGCACGGCGGTCGCGGCGGCGACCAGCGGCGACACCAGGTGGGTACGGCCGCCCTTGCCCTGCCGCCCCTCGAAGTTGCGGTTCGAGGTGGACGCGCAGCGCTCACCGGGCGCGAGCTGGTCGGGGTTCATCCCCAGGCACATCGAACAGCCCGCGGAGCGCCACTCGGCGCCCGCGGAGGTGAAGACCTTGTCCAGGCCCTCGTCCTCGGCCTGGAAGCGCACCCGCATCGACCCCGGGACGACGAGCATCCGCACGCCCTTCGCGACCGAGCGCCCGTCGAGCACCTCTGCGACCGAGCGCAGGTCCTCGATCCGGCCGTTGGTGCAGGAGCCGACGAACACCGCGTCGACGGGCACCTCCCGCAGCGGGGTCCCACCGGTGAGGCCCATGTAGGACAGCGCCTTCTCCACCGCGGCGCGCTCGCCGTCGTCGGAGATGGCGGCCGGGTCGGGCACGGACTCGCTCAGCGGCAGACCCTGACCGGGGTTGGTGCCCCAGGTGACGAACGGGGTGAGCTCGTCGGCGTCGATCCGCACGACCCGGTCGAACTCGGCGCCGTCGTCGGTGCGCAGGGACCGCCAGTCGGCGACGGCGGCGTCCCAGTCGTCGCCGGCCGGGGCGTGGTCGCGGCCCTTGAGGTAGGCGAAGGTCGTCTCGTCCGGGGCGATCATGCCCGCACGGGCACCGGCCTCGATCGACATGTTGCAGATCGTCATCCGGGCCTCCATCGAGAGGTTCTCGATGACGTTGCCCCGGTACTCCAGCACGTGGCCCTGCCCGCCGCCGGTCCCGATCCGCGCGATCACGGCGAGGATGACGTCCTTGGAGGTGACGCCCGGGCGCAGCGTGCCGTCGGCGCTGGTCACCTCGATCGCCATCGTCCGGAACGGCTTGAGCGGCAGCGTCTGGGTGGCGAGCACGTGCTCGACCTCGGAGGTGCCGATGCCGAACGCCATCGCGCCGAACGCGCCGTGGGTGGAGGTGTGGGAGTCCCCGCAGACCACCGTGGTGCCCGGCTGGGTCAGCCCCAGCTGCGGTCCGACCACGTGCACGATCCCCTGCTCGGGGTCGTTCATCGGGTGCAGGCGGACGCCGAACTCCTCGCAGTTGCGACGTAGGGTCTCCACCTGGGTCCGCGAGACCTCGTCCGCGATCGGGGCGAGGACGTCGAGGGTCGGGACGTTGTGGTCCTCGGTGGCGATGGTGAGGTCCGGACGGCGCACCGGACGGCCCGCGAGCCGGAGCCCGTCGAACGCCTGCGGGCTCGTGACCTCGTGCACCAGGTGCAGGTCGATGTAGAGCAGGTCGGGCTCGTCGCCCTCGCCCTTGCGGACGAGGTGCCGGTCCCAGACCTTCTCGGCCAGCGTGCGCGGCTTCTCTGCGGTGGTCACGCCCGCCTCCTCTGTGATCTGATCGCGGTGGACTTCCCAGATCGTGGGAAGTTAGTATCGGAACGTGGGACAGTCTAGCGGGATCGGCGTGCTCGACAAGGCCGTGGGGGTTCTCCGGGCGACGGCGGAGGGGCCGTGCGGCCTGGCGGAGCTCTGTGAGCGCACCGGCCTGCCCCGGGCCACGGCCCACCGGCTCGCCGTCGGGCTCGAGGCGCACGGGATGCTGCTGCGCACACCGGACGGGCGCTGGCATCCGGGCCCGACCCTCGGCCAGCTCGCGGGCGGGCGGCCGGACCCGCTGCTCGACGCCGCGGCCGCCGTCCTGCCCCGGCTGCGTGACATCACCGGCGAGAGCGTCCAGCTCTACCGGCGCGACGGGATCCACCGGATCTGCATCGCGCACGCCGAGCCGCCGTCCGGCCTGCGGGACACCGTGCCCGTCGGGTCCCGGCTGCCGATGACCGCGGGCTCCGGGGCGAAGGTGCTCGCCGCCTGGTGCGACCCGGCCACGCAGCGCCTCGTCCTCGCCGACGCGAGCTTCTCCGAGCGCGTGCTCGTCGACGTCCGCCGCCGCGGCTGGGCACAGAGCGTCGCCGAACGTGAGGCCGGGGTGGCGTCGGTGTCGGCCCCGGTGCGCGACGCGGCGGGCCAGGTCGTCGCCGCCGTCTCGGTGTCCGGACCGGTGGACCGGATCGGGCGCCGTCCCGGGGTCCGCTGGGCCGCCGACCTGCTCGCCGCGGCGGACGCGTTGCAGCACCGGCTCACCTGATCGGCTCCTGCCTGCCGTACCGACGCGACTGAGGTGACGGTTCCGGGCTCCACTACCGTGTGGAGGTCCGGCACCGGGCCGGACCCTTCGGACATGGTCGGCACACCGGGGAGACGATGGGTTACCTGCTGGGCATCGACGTCGGCACCACCCGCACCGCGGCTGCGGTCATCGGCTCTGGCACCGTCGAGATGGTCACCCTCGGTGACCACTCGGTCGACATCCCGTCCGTGGTCTACGTGGCGCCCGACGGCGGTCTGCTGTTCGGCGAGGCCGCCGAGCGCCGCGCGCTGACCGAGCCGGACCGCGTCGCCCGCGAGTTCAAGCGGCGCATCGGCGACCCCACGCCGATCCCGCTGGGCGAGCGGTCCTTCGCCCCCGAGCAGCTGTCCGCGCTGCTGGCCGAGCACGTCGTCGACGTCGTCGCGCGCACCGAGGGCGGCGCGCCCGAGCGCATCGCGGTGACCCACCCGGCGTCCTGGGGCACGCACAAGTGCGACCTGTTCGCCGCGGCCCTCGCCGAGCGCGGCCTGACCGTCACCTTCCTCACCGAGCCGCAGGCCGCCGCGCTGCACTACGCGACGAGCGAGCGGGTCGAGCCCGGCGCAACCGTCGCCGTCTACGACCTGGGCGGCGGGACCTTCGACGCCGCCGTCGTGCGCAAGGAGGCTGCGGGCGGCGGGTTCACGCTGCTCGGCAGGCCCGAGGGCGTCGAGCAGCTCGGTGGCGCCGACTTCGACCAGGCCGTCGTCGACCACGTGCGCGACGCCGTCCCGGCCGCCTTCGAGGGGCTCGACGACACCGACCCGAACGTCCTGTCCGCGATGGCCCGGCTGCGCCGCGACTGCCGCGAGGCCAAGGAGGGCCTGTCAGCGGACACCGAGGTCTCGATCCCGGTGTGGCTCGGCGAGGTCCGCACGACGGTGCGCCTGCACCGCAGCGACTTCGAGGAGCGCATCCGGCCCCGGCTGGAGGAGTCGGTCGAGGCGCTGCAGCGGGCGATCGCCTCGGCCGGGCTGGCCGCGTCCGGGCCGTCGGTGGTGCTGCTCGTGGGCGGGTCCTCGCGGGTCCCGCTGGTCGCCGAGCTCGTCTCCACCGGGCTCGGGCGTCCCGTACAGGTCGACGCGGACCCGAAGAACACCATCGCGAAGGGCGCCGTCGTCGCGCTCGGGCCGGCCGACCCGGTTCCCGGCACCGGCTCAGGCGGGTTCGGCGCGGTGGCGGCGAGCGGCGGTCCCGCGCTCGCCCCCGACCCCGGCCCGCTGCCCTGGGAGAACCCGGACCCGGTCACCGATCGGATGCCGACCGGCGGCACGACCCAGCTCGACGGCGACCGCACCGCCTACCTCGAGGGCGCCCGCGCCGACCCGCCCACCGACCGCATCCCTGTCGTGCCGCCGATGGGCTACGACCAGACCGCCGTGCACGGCTACGGCGGGTACGGCGGCTACGACGACGGGGAGACCACCGTCGCCCCCGGGCCCGCACCCGTCCGCCGCTCCCCCGCGCTGCTCATCGGCGCCGGCGGGGTCGTCGCGGCGCTGGCCGTGCTGGGCACGGTGTTCTTCTGGCCGCAGGACCGCACGATCAGCAATGCGACCCCCGAGCTGCCGGCGATCCCGACGACGACCCAGGCCCCGCCCCCGACGACCGTCGAGCAGGAGCCGGTGCGCGAGCCGGAACGGACCCGGGACCGGCCGACCGAGGTCGCCCCGACGACGACCGACGCCCCGGCCCCCGCTCCGCCACCGGTGGTCACCACGACGCCGCGGCCGCCGGATCCGTCGACACCGCCGCCGGACCCGGAGCCGTCGACCAGCCCGTCTTCTCCATCGACTGCT
Organism: Pseudonocardia sp. McavD-2-B; assembly: GCF_024124365.1. Classification (NCBI taxonomy): domain Bacteria; kingdom Bacillati; phylum Actinomycetota; class Actinomycetes; order Pseudonocardiales; family Pseudonocardiaceae; genus Pseudonocardia; species Pseudonocardia sp. McavD-2-B. The sequence continues at coordinate 11,546 of NZ_JAMXSG010000072.1, read as the reverse complement.
CCGTCGACGCCCTCGAACGAGAACAATCGACCGGCCCCCTGAACCGACCGTGGGCGCGTTCCGTGCCCGACGGTCTCCCGGGAGACGGCCCCGCCCCGCCCATGCTCAGCCCCACTCTGAGCCCTCGGATCCCGGGCCCGGAGTCGATCGGCCTCCGCTCGTCGGCAGCGCTGCCCGACTCCGGTGCCCGAGGTGCATTCCGGTAGCGCTCTGCCCAGCTAGTGAGGCCCTGGGAGCACCGGGGATGTTGTGCACCGTGCAGAGAACGACCCCGGACACGACGAAGGCCCCGCTCCGTGGAGCGGGGCCTTCGTGGAGTAGTCCCGACGGGATTTGAACCCGCGCTACCGCCTTGAGAGGGCGGCGTCCTAGGCCGCTAGACGACGGGACCAGGACATTCGGCTCGATCTCGATTGCGGACACCCTGTGAGGGAGTCCGTGGTAGTCCCGACGGGATTTGAACCCGCGCTACCGCCTTGAGAGGGCGGCGTCCTAGGCCGCTAGACGACGGGACCTTGGACGAGACCGTGCCGATTGTCAGAAATCATCATTCCGAGGAATTCGTGATTTCCGCTGGGGTACCAGGACTCGAACCTAGACTAACTGAACCAGAATCAGTCGTGCTGCCAATTACACCATACCCCATCGAAAAGCGGGCCCCGTTCCGGAGCGAGGCCCGCTCTCCGTTGATGTAGGTACTCTAACCCATGCCCTGGGAGCGTCTGACACCGGCCCCCAGGCGGGCGAGCGACCGCTCGCGGCCCAGCAGCTCCATGCTCTCGTAGAGCGGCGGGGACACCGTGCGGCCGCTGATGGCGACGCGGACGGGGGCGAACGCCTTCCGCGGCTTGAGCTCCAGACCGTCCACGAGCGAGGTCTTGAGCGACTCCTCGATCGCGGCGGCCGACCACTCCGGCAGGTCCGTGAGTCCGGCGACGGCGGCCTCCAGCACCGGGGCCGCGTCGGCGCCCAGGTTCTTCGCGGCGGCGTCGTCGTCGGGGGTGAAGGTGTCCTCGTCGCGGAAGAGGAAGGCCAGCATCCGGGCCGCGTCGGACAGCACCTGGCTGCGCTCCTGCACCAGCGGCGCGGCGGCGGCGAGCACCGAGCGGTCGGGGTCGGTGATCCCCTCGGCGGCGAGGTGGGGCACGACGCGCTCGGCGAAGTCGTCGGGGGCGAGCAGACGCAGGTGTGCGGCGTTGATCGCCTCGGCCTTCTTCAGGTCGAAGCGGGCGGCGTTGCTCGACACCCGGGACACGTCGAAGGCGGCGACCATCTCGTCGAGGGAGAACACGTCGCGGTCCTCGGCGATCGACCAGCCGAGCAGCGCGAGGTAGTTGAGCAGTCCCTCCGGCACGAACCCGCGGTCGCGGTAGTGGAACAGGTTCGACTGCGGGTCCCGCTTGGAGAGCTTGCGGTTGCCCTCACCGGTGACCAGCGGGAGGTGGGCGTAGGTGAAGGGGCCGTGGCCGATGCCGACCCGGGCCAGCGCCTCCAGCAGGGCGATCTGCCGCGGGGTGGAGGCCAGCAGGTCCTCCCCGCGCAGGACGTGCGTGATCTCCATCAGCGCGTCGTCGACCGGGTTGGTCAGCGGGTAGAGCGGGGTGCCGTCGCCGCGGGCCAGCACGAAGTCGGGCACCTGCCCGGCCCGGAACGTGATCTCGCCGCGGACGAGGTCGGTGAAGGTGATGTCGTGGTCGGGCATGCGCAGCCGGTAGACCGGGGCGCGGCCCTCGGCCCGGAACGCGGCGCGCTGGTCCTCGGTGAGGTCGCGGTCGGCGTTGTCGTAGCCGAGCTTGGGGTCGCGGCCCGCGGCGCGGTGCCTGGCCTCGATCTCCTCGGCGCTGGAGAACGACTCGTAGACCTCGCCGGCGTCGATCAGCCGGCGCAGGGCGTCGGCGTAGACCTCGCCGCGTTCGCTCTGCCGGTACGGCCCGTGCGGGCCGCCCTTCTCGACGCCCTCGTCCCAGTCGAGGCCGAGCCACTCCAGCGCGTCGAGCAGGGCCCGGTAGGACTCGTCGGAGTCGCGGGAGGCGTCGGTGTCCTCGATCCGGAACACCAGGGCCCCGCCGTGGTGGCGGGCGTGGGCCCAGTTGAACAGGGCGGTGCGGATGAGGCCGACGTGCGGGGTACCGGTGGGCGACGGGGAGAACCGCACCCGGACCTGGGCTGGAGTACTCATGGTCGGTCCAGCGTATCGACCCCGTACGGAGGGGTGGTGCACGCGGGCGCCGGATGGGCCATGGTGGACGGCAGTCGCGACGCACCGGAGCGTCGCGGGACGAGGCGAGGAGGAACCCCGTGTTCCAGCTGACCGCTCTGTACAACCACCCCGAGGACGCCGCCGCGTTCGACCGGCACTACGACACCGTGCACGCCCCGCTGGCGAAGAAGATCCCCGGTGTGCAGCGGTTCACCGTCTCCCGGCCCGCGCCGGGACCGGACGGAGCGCAGCCGCCGTACCACCTCGTGGCGGTGCTGGAGTTCCCCGACGCGGCGGCGTTCCAGTCCGGGATGGGCGGCGCCGAGGGACAGGCCGCCGTGGCCGACCTCGACAACTTCGCCGGCGCCGGGGTGACCCTGCTGACCGGTCCGTCGAACCAGGTCTGACCCGCCCGCACACGACGACGGGGTGGCCCCGGAGATCCGGTGCCACCCCGTCGGTGTGTGCGTGGGTCAGTTGGTGGCGACCTCACGGCTTGACACGAGCGCGGCGAGCCGGTCCCCGATCGACGAGGTGTTGCCCGTCGCCGCGTGGTCCCGGGTGGCCAGGTCGAACGCGACCGCGGCCTCGATCCGGCGGGCCGAGTCACGCTGGCCCATGTGGTCGAGCAGCAGCGCGACCGAGAGCACGGCGGCCGTCGGGTCGGCGATGCCCTGGCCCGCGATGTCCGGGGCGGAGCCGTGCACCGGCTCGAACATCGACGGGTTGGTACGGCTGGCGTCGATGTTGCCGCTGGCCGCCAGGCCGATGCCGCCGGTGACCGCCGCCGCGAGGTCGGTGAGGATGTCGCCGAACAGGTTGTCGGTGACGATCACGTCGTACCGGCCCGGGTCGGTGACCAGGTGGATCGTGGTCGAGTCGACGTGCTGGTAGGCGACCGAGACCTCGGGGTACTCCAGCGACACCTCCTCGACGATCCGCGACCACAGCGCGCCGGCGAAGGTCAGGACGTTGGTCTTGTGGACCAGCGTCAGGTGCTTCTTCGGCCGCCGCTGGGCGCGGGCGAACGCGTCGCGCACGACACGGTCGATGCCGAACGCGGTGTTCTGGCTGACCTCGGTCGCGATCTCGTGCGGGGTGTCCTTGCGGAGCAGACCGCCGGTGCCGACGTACGGCCCCTCGGTCCCCTCGCGCACGACCACCAGGTCGATCTCCGGGTTGCCGGCCAGCGGGCCGCGCACCCCCGGGTAGAGCCGCGCGGGGCGCAGGTTCACGTGGTGGTCCAGCTCGAAGCGCAGACGCAGGAGCAGGCCGCGCTCGAGGATGCCGCTGGGCACCGACGGGTCGCCGACCGCGCCCAGCAGGATCGCGTCGTGCTGCTTGATCTCGGTCAGCACCGTCTCCGGGAGCAGCTCGCCCGTGGAGTGCCAGCGGGCGGCACCGAGGTCGTACTCGGTCGTCTCCACGTCGCGGGCGACCTCGCCCAGGACCTTGAGTGCCTCGTTGATCACTTCCGGGCCGATGCCGTCACCGGGGATGACCGCAAGGCGCATGACCTCGTCCTCTCGTCGTACTGCTGGCCGCACGCTACCGCCTGCCGACGCAGGGTCATCGTTCGGCCACCCGGTGGGGTGGTCCCGTCCGGGTGACGCGTGCGCCGCACGCGGTCGGAGTACCCGCGACACGCGGCCGTTCCGGGGACTCCGGTCCGTTCCGAGGGGTGGGACGGCCGCCGCGGCCGTCACCCGTCCGGAGGGCGGTGGGGAAGAAGCGCGACGACGGCGTCGTTGCCCCGGACGTGCCCACGCCCGACCGCCCGCTGCGTCGCCTCGGCTTCCTCACCATCGGTTCGTTCGACGGCGACGACCCCCGCCCCGGACACGAGACGACCCTGGAGATGATCGCCCTCGGCGAGCGTCTGGGCTTCGACTCGGCCTTCGTCCGGCACCGTCACCTGCAGTTCGGCATCTCCTCGCCGGTCGCGGTGCTCGCCGCGGCGACCCAGCGGACCACGCGGATCGAGCTCGGGACGGCCGTGGTCCCGCTGGGCTGGGAGAACCCGCTGCGCCTCGCCGAGGACCTCGCGACGGTCGACGTGCTCTCCGGCGGCCGGCTGAACCCGGGCGTCTCGGTCGGGCCGCCGATGCAGTGGGAGCACGTACGGGACGCGCTCTACCCGGACACCGCCGACGCCGAGGACTTCGGCCGCGAGCGGGTGTCGCGGCTGCTGCGCCTGGTGCGCGGGGAGCGGGCGAGCACCTTCTCCGGGACGGTCGGGATCGAGTCGTTCTCCGAGCGGGTGCAGCCGCACTCCCCCGGTCTGGCCGGGCGCATGTGGTACGGAGCGGGCAGCGACTCCTCCGCCGTCTGGGCCGCGGGGCAGGGCCTGAACCTGCTGACGAGCAACGTGGTGCGCTCCGGCGGGGAGACCGACTTCGCCGCGATCCAGTCCCGGCAGATCCGGGCGTACCGCGAGGCGAACCCCGCCGGGCGCGTGTCGCAGGGCCTGGTCGTCGTCCCGACCGACTCGGCGACGCCCGCCCAGCGCGAGCGCTACGCCGCCTACGCCCGCGAGCGCGACGCCCGGGTCGGCGTTCCGCAGGGCCCGGCCGGTCTGCTGTTCGCCCGCGACCTGGTCGGCACCTCCGCCGAGATCGCCGAACGGCTGTGGGCCGACGCCGGGTTCCGCGAGGTCGACGAGGCGGTGTTCGCGCTGCCGTTCGGCTTCCCGCACGACGACTACGTCCAGATCGTCACCGACATCGCCGGCGCGCTCGGACCCGCGCTGGGCTGGGCGCCGCGCGGCTGACCCGGCCCCCGCGGCGCGGCCGCCCCGGGCTCAGTGGCCGGTGCGGGGCAGCGCCCGGCGGGCCCGCACCCGGCCCGGGGCCTCGATCATCGCGACGAGCGCGGCGAGGACCACGAGCATGCCGGGGCCGATCGTCATCGTCGCCGACGGCGGCCCGGTCACGATCGCCATCACCGACACGACATAGGGCACGGTCAGCGACAGCCCGGTGACGAAGCCGACGCCGAGCAGCACCAGGCACCCCACACCGACCGTCGTGCCCGCCAGTACCAGTGCCCGCAGCCAGCTCACCGGGTCCCCCTCCGCTCGTGGCGAGCAGACACGATCCCACGACCGGCCGGGTCCGCGCAGCCGTTTCCCGCAGTGCGGGACGGGCCCGGTCGCTCAGTCGTCGAAGGAGATGAGCCGGATCGTCCGGGCGCCGACCGAGGCGCCGATCGGCTCCAGCACCGCCGGGTCGACCTGGCGGTCCACCCGCAGGAGCATGACGGCGTCGGTGCCGTCGGTGGTCTGCGAGATCTGGGCGGCCTCGATGTTGACCGCGGCCTCCCCCAGCAGCGACCCGACCCGGCCCATCACGCCGGGGCGGTCGGCGTACTCCAGCAGGACGACCTCGCCCTCGGCACGCAGGTCGAAGTGCCGTCCGTTGATCTCGACGAGCTTCTCGACCTCGGCACGGCCGGTCAGGGTGCCGGACACGGTGACCTTCTCCCCGTCGGGCATGGCGCCGCGCAGCTGCACCACGCTGCGGTGGTTGGCGCTCTCCGGGCTGGTGGTGATCTCCACGGTGACCCCGCGCTCCTCGGCGAGCTGCGGCACGTTCACGAACGTCACCTGGTCCTCGACGACGTGGGTGAACACCCCGCGCAGCGCGGCCAGGCCGAGGACCTGGACGTCCTCGGTGGCCAGCTCGCCCGCGACGTCGACGGTGACCGAGGTCGGGGTGCGCCCGGCGACGGCGTGCAGGGTGGTGCCGAGCTTCTGCACCAGCGGCAGCCAGGGCCGGACCTCCTCGCCGACGGCGCCGTGGATCTGCACGTTGACCGCGTCCGGCACGAACTCCCCGGCCAGGGCCAGCTGCACCGAGCGGGCCACGTCGGTCCCGGCCCGGTCCTGCGCCTCGGCGGTGGACGCGCCCAGGTGCGGGGTGACGACGACGTTCTCCAGCTCGAACAGCGGGCTCGACGTGGTCGGCTCGGTGACGTAGACGTCGATCCCGGCGCCGCCGACGTGCCCGGAGCGGACCGCCTCGGCCAGGGCGTCCTCGTCGATCAGGCCGCCGCGGGCGGCGTTGACGACGAGCACCCCCGGCTTCGTGAGCGCGAGCTGGTCCTTGCCGATCAGCCCGAGGGTCTCCGGGGTCTTCGGCAGGTGCACGGTGATCATGTCCGCGGTACGGAGCAGGTCGTCGAGGCCCATCAGCTCGATGCCGAGCTGCGCGGCGCGCGACGGCGCGATGTAGGGGTCGTAGGCGACCAGCGTCATGCCGAACGCGGCGAGGCGCTGCGCGACGAGCTGCCCGATCTTGCCGAGCCCGACGATGCCGACGGTCTTGCCGCTCAGCTCGACGCCGCCGTAGGACGAGCGCTTCCACGCCCCGGAGCGCAGCGCGGCGTCCGCCGGCGGGATGTGGCGCGCGGTCGCGAGCAGCAGCGCGATGGCGTGCTCGGCGGCGGAGACGATGTTCGAGGTCGGGGCGTTGACGACCATCACCCCGCGCGCGGTGGCGGCGGGGACGTCGACGTTGTCCAGGCCGACCCCGGCGCGGGCGACGACCTTGAGGCGGCCTGCCGCGGCCAGCGCCTCGGCGTCGACCCGGGTGGCGGACCGGACCAGCAGCGCGTCGGCGTCGGCGAGCGCCGCCAGCAGGGCGGGGCGGTCGGTGCCGTCGACGTGGCGGATCTCGACGCCGTCGCCGAGCAGCTCGACGGCGGAGGGCGCGAGCGTCTCCGCGAGCAGGACGACGGGACGGTGGTCGGTGGCTGCGGTGCTCACGGTGTGCGAGTGCTCCCCGAGGTCGGTGCGCGAACGTCGACCATCCTAGGACCGCGGGGGCCCTCGTGGACCCGGACGGGCGGACGGGTCGCCGCGCGGCACCCCCACCGGACGCGCGAAACCCCCGCCCGGTGTCGCCGGTACGGGGGTTCCACGTCGCCTGGTCCGGATGGGTGCGTCCGGGCCCGGGCATCCGCGGGCCGTCTGGGGCCCGCGCGATTCATCCTGCCGGACGCGTCCGGCAGTGGATCACTTGGCCTTCTCGCCGACCCAGCTCATCAGGCCGCGGAGCTTCTCGCCGACCTGCTCGATCGGGTGCTCGGCGCCCTGCTGCTGCAGCTTGGTGTAGTTGCCGCGGCCGGCCTCGTCCTCGGCCACCCACTCGCGGGCGAAGGTGCCGTCCTGGATCTCGCCCAGGATCTTCTGCATCTCGGCCTTGACCGCGGGCGTGATGACGCGCGGGCCGCGGGTCAGGTCGCCGTACTCGGCGGTGTCGGAGATGGAGAAGCGCTCGTTGGCGATGCCGCCCTCGTACATGAGGTCGACGATCAGCTTGAGCTCGTGCAGGCACTCGAAGTAGGCGATCTCCGGGGCGTAGCCCGCCTCGGTGAGCACCTCGAAGCCGGTCTGGACCAGCGCGGCGGCACCGCCGCAGAGGACGGCCTGCTCACCGAACAGGTCGGTCTCGGTCTCCTCCGTGAAGGTGGTCTCGATGACGCCCGCGCGGGCGCCGCCGATCCCGGCCGCGTAGGAGAGCGCGAGCGCCTTGGCGTTGCCCGAGGCGTCCTGCTCGACGGCGATCAGGGCGGGGACGCCCTTGCCGTCGACGAACTGGCGGCGGACCAGGTGGCCCGGGCCCTTCGGCGCGACCATGGCCACGTCGACGTTCGCCGGGGGCTTGATCAGCTCGTAGCGGATGTTGAAGCCGTGGCCGAAGAACAGCGCGTCGCCGTCCTTGAGGTTCGGCTCGATGTCCTGGGAGTAGATGAAGCGCTGCTTGGTGTCGGGCGCCAGGACCATGATCACGTCGGCCCAGGCGGAGACCTCGGCCGGCGTGCCGACCTCGAGGCCCTCGTCGGCGGCCTTCTGCCGGGACTTGGAACCCTCCGGCAGACCGATCTTCACCTCGACCCCGGAGTCACGCAGGGACAGCGAGTGCGCGTGCCCCTGGGAGCCGTAGCCGATCACGGCGACCTTGCGGCCCTGGATGATCGACAGGTCGGCGTCGGCGTCGTAGTAGATGTTGACACTCATGGCTCTGGGACGGTTCCTCTCGGAGGTTGTGTAGCGACGACTGTCTAGCGGACGGCCGCGGCGGTGATGGACCGGGGGCCACGGCCGACGGCCACCATCCCGGACTTCACCATCTCGCGGATCCCGTAGGGCTCCAGCATGCGCAGGAGCGCGTTGAGCTTGTCGGCCGACCCGGTGGCCTCGACCGTGACCGCCTCCGGGGAGACGTCGACGACCTTGGCGCGGAACAGCTGCACGGTCTCGACGACCTGGCTGCGCACCGTGGCGTCGGCCCGGACCTTGACCAGCAGCAGCTCGCGCTGCACCGAGGCGTCCGGCTCCAGCTCGACGATCTTGATGACGTGCACAAGCTTGTTGAGCTGCTTGGTGACCTGCTCCATCGGGAGCTCGTCCACCTCGACGACGATCGTCATCCGGGAGACGTCGGGGTGCTCGGTCGGGCCGACCGCGAGCGAGTTGATGTTGAACCCGCGCCGCGAGAACAACCCGGAGACCCGGGCCAGGACACCCGGCTTGTCCTCGACCAGGACCGAGAGGGTGTGGAGCTCGCTCACTTCTCGCCCTCCAGGGCCTGCTCGGTGACGTCGGCGACCGCATCGACCGACGCGGCCAGCTCGTCGTGCTCGAACTCCGGCCGGATGTCGCGCCGGACGTTGATCTCGTCGTTGCTCGTGCCCGCGGCGACCATCGGCCACACCTGGGCGTCGGCACCGACGACGAACTCCACGACGACCGGTCGGTCGTTGATCTCCATGGCCTGGTGGATGACCCGGTCGACGTCCTCCTTGGACTCGACCCGCAGCCCCTCGCAGCCCATCGCCTGCGCGAGCATCGGGAAGTCCGGGATGCGCAGCTTGTGGGTGTTGAGGTCGGTGTTGGAGTACCGCTCGCCGTAGAACAGGTTCTGCCACTGGCGGACCATGCCGAGGTTGCCGTTGTTGATGACGGCGACCTTGATCGGGATACCCTCGATCGCGCAGGTGGCGAGCTCCTGGTTGGTCATCTGGAAGCAGCCGTCGCCGTCGATGCACCAGACGACGGCATCCGGCTCGCCGACCTTGGCGCCCATCGCGGCCGGGACCGCGTAGCCCATGGTCCCGAGCCCGCCGGAGTTCAGCCAGGTCCGCGGCTTCTCGTACTTGACGAACTGCGCGGCCCACATCTGGTGCTGGCCGACGCCCGCGGTGTAGATCGCGTCCGGCCCTGCGATCGCGCCGATCCGCTCGATCACGTACTGCGGCGAGAGCGCCCCGTCGGTCGGCTCGTCGTAGCCGAGCGGGTAGCGGTCGCGCAGGCCGCCGACCTGCTTCCACCAGGACGACAGGTCCGGCTCACCGTGCTCGGCGCGGTCCGCACGGACGGCCTCGACCAGGTCGGCCAGAACCTCCTTGCAGTCCCCGACGATCGGCACGTCGGCGCGCCGGTTCTTGGAGATCTCGGCCGGGTCGATGTCGGCGTGGATGATCTTCGCCCCGGGGGCGAAGCTCTCCAGCTTGCCGGTGACCCGGTCGTCGAACCGGGAGCCGAGTGCGACGAGCAGGTCGGACCGCTGCATCGCCGCGACCGCGGCGACGGTGCCGTGCATCCCGGGCATACCCAGGTGCAGCGGGTGGCTGTCGGGGAACACACCGCGCGCCATCAGAGTCGTGACGACGGGCGCCCCGGTCAGCTCGGCCAGCTCCCTGAGCTCCTCGGCGGCCTCGGCCTTGAGGACACCGCCACCGACGTAGAGCACCGGCTTGGCCGACTCGCGGATGAGCCGGGCGGCCTCGCGGATCTGCTTGCCGTGCGGCCGGGTCGTCGGCCGGTAGCCGGGCAGCTGCAGCTCCGGCGGCCAGGAGAACGTCGTCTGTTCCTGCAGCACGTCCTTCGGGATGTCCACCAGGACCGGGCCGGGCCGGCCGGTGGACGCCAGGTGGAAGGCCTCGGCGATCGCGCGCGGGATCTCCGTCGCGTCGGTCACCAGCATGTTGTGCTTGGTCACCGGCATGGTGATGCCGGTGATGTCGGCCTCCTGGAAGGCGTCGGTACCGATCAGCGGCCGGGTCTGCTGACCCGTGATGGCCACCAGCGGCACCGAGTCCATGTGGGCGTCCGCGATCGGGGTGACCAGGTTCGTGGCCCCCGGCCCGGACGTCGCCATACAGACCCCGACCCTGCCGGTGGCCTGCGCGTAACCGGTCGCCGCGTGTCCGGCGCCCTGCTCGTGGCGGACGAGGATGTGGCGCACCTTCGTCGAGTCCAGGAGCGGGTCGTAGGCGGGCAGGATCGTCCCGCCGGGCAGCCCGAAGACGACCTCGCAGCCGATCTCCTCGAGCGAACGCACCAGGGACTGGGCGCCGGTCATGGGCTCGTCCACGATGCGCGGACCGGGCACGGTGGTCTCACCGGGTGCCGGGGCCGCGCTGCGGGACGTGCCGGAGGCCGCGGACCGGCCGGGCGGCGGGCCCGGCTTCGGGCCGGACGAGCCGGGCTTGGCGGGGACGGTGGTCATCTGGGTCTGCCTCGCTGGAGATCGTGTCGATCAGATGCCGGACATGGGCTGAGCTCGGAGCTGGACATGAAAAAACCCCCGCCGCCCGGTACTCCGGGCGCTGCGAGGGTGAGCGCGTCGTCGTTCGAGAAGGTCGAACTCAGGCGACGACGCGCCCAAGAAGTACGAGAATTCGAACGGCGAACATGCATCGACGCTAGCACGCGTCCCACGGACGGAGTCAAACGACCCCACCCGTCCGGGCCGTGGGGTCACGGTCCGGATTTGTCACACTGGGGTCGTGAGCAGCACCGACGACCGCGCCGTCCCCGCCGACCCCACCTCTGCCGATCCGCAGTCGGCCCCGGGGGCGTCCCAGCAGGTGGACGGCGAGCTGGCGTGGACCCCCCGGGTCCGCGACGAGGGCCGCAAGCTCCGCGTGGGCTCGCGCGCGCTGGTGTTCAAGCCCAGCCGGCTGACCATCTTCGCCATCCTGGTCGCGGTCGTCGGGTCGACGCCGCTGGTGTTCAGCCTGCCGTGGTTCTGGGTCGTGCTGGTGGCCCCGGTCGCGGCGATCGCCTGGATCCTGCGGGTCCGCACCACCGTGGACCCGGACACGCTGACCGTCCGCGGCGCGTTCTCCTCCCGCACCGTGGACTGGGACGACGTGCGCGGTCTGCGGATCGGCTCGCGCTCGCGGGTCAGCGCGGTGCTGGGCGAGGACGACGACCTCGTCCTGCCCGCGGTGCACGCGCGCGACCTGCCCGCGCTCTCGGTCGCCAGCGGCGGCCGGTTCGCCGACCCGGCCGCGGTGGGCGACGCGGAGGACCCGGCCGAGGGTCACTGACCCCCGT
>NZ_JAMXSG010000071.1:0-22301 GCF_024124365.1 Pseudonocardia sp. McavD-2-B | reverse complement strand
CCGACGCGCTGACCGCCGCGGGGTGCCCGCGGGTGCTCGCCGAGCCCGACGCCCGCAACACCGCCGCGCGGGGGGCGTTCGGCCGGGCCGGGTTCGACGAGGCCGAGCGGATCGCGCTGCCGCACAAGGACGCCGTCGTCATGGTGCGCACGGCGGCCTGAGCCTCAGCCGAGCGGCCCGCCGTCCCCGGAGGGGCGCCGGTCGGCGGGGAGCAGCGCGTGCAGGGCGTGGTAGCCGACGAGCACCACGATCGTGCCCAGCGCGATCCCGGACAGCTCGAACCCGCCCACCGACAGGCTCGCCCCGCCGATGCCGATGATCAGCCCGGCGGACAGCGGCACCAGGTTCGCGGCGTGGGCCAGGTCGACCCCGTTGCGGATCCAGATGGCCGCCCCGAGCAGCCCGACCATGCCGTAGAGGACCACGGTGAGCCCGCCGAGCACCCCGCCCGGCACCGCGACGATCAGTGCCCCGAACTTCGGGCAGAACCCCAGCAGCACCGCGACGGCCGCGGCCACCCAGTACGCGGCGGTGGAGTAGACCCGGGTCGCGGCCATCACGCCGATGTTCTCCGCGTAGGTCGTGGTGGGGGAGCCGCCGACCAGGCCGGCCAGCGTGGTGCCCGCGCCGTCCGCGGCCAGCGCCCGGCCCAGGTACGGGTCGAGGCGCTCGCCGGTCATCCCCTCGACGGCCTTGACGTGCCCGGCGTTCTCCGCGACCAGCGCGATCACCGAGGGCAGCACGAGGAGCGCGAAGGCGAACGAGAACGTCGGCCAGTGCCAGCCGGCGATCTCCATGCCGTCCGGTCCGGTCTGGGTGGCGGGCGGCAGCCCCACCCAGTCCGCGGACCCGACCCCGGACAGGTCGACCCGCATCCGGGTGCCGACGTCCCCGTTCGCGTCGGGCGCGGTGATCGGACCTGTCGTGGCGTCGAGCAGCAGCGAGAAGGCGAACCCGGCGACCAGGCCGATCAGCACCCCGATCCGGCCCCAGAACCCCGGCAGCAGTACCGCGGCGGCGATCACCACGACCATCGTCACCAGCGCGGCCCACTGGTCCTGTGGCCAGTAGACGGTCGAGGCGACCCCGGCGAGGTTGAACCCGATCAGCATGACGACGGCGCCGGTCACCGCGGGTGGCAGCAGCCGGGACACGACGCTGGCGCCGACCAGGTGCACGACCACACCGACCAGCAGCAGCACCACCCCGGCGACGACGATCGCGCCGGTCACGGCCGCGGAGTCCCCGCCCTGGGCGCGGATCGCCGCGACCCCGCCGACGAACGACGCCGAGGACCCCAGGTAGCTGGGGATCCGGCCGTGGGTCATCAGCAGGAACAGCGCGGTCGCGACGCCGGACATCAGGATCGCGATGTTCGGGTTCAGTCCCATGAGGACCGGGAAGACGAACGTCGCCCCGAACATCGCGATCACGTGCTGGCCGCCGAGGCCGACGGTGCGCGGCCAGGACAGCCGCTCCTGCGGGCCCACGACCTCGCCGGGCGGCGGGGCCTTGCCGCCGTGCACCACGGTCCAGCCGCGCCGTCGTTCCCGCGTCGAAGTCACCGAGCCCCCTCACCGTGGCCCGCCGCCCTGACGGGGCCGCGATCACAGTCGTCGGCGCGGCGGGGCGGGACAAGGGGTTGCGCGCACCGGTGACGTGACGTTCACGGCACCGGTGCGCGGGCGCCGGCTCAGCTGCCGGGGGCCCTGCCCTGCAGCGCCGCGTCGAGCTGCGGCGCGACGGTGTCGATGGCGTAGGGCAGCGACAGCGGGCTGGAGTAGCCCAGCGCGGCGGCGAACTCGGTCTCGAACGGCCCGAGGTAGGCGACCCGGCCCTGCTGGACCGCCGGGATCGCGCGGAACACCGGGTCGGCCTCGGACTCGGCGCGCGAACGGCCCAGCACCACGAGCACGTCGCTGTCGAGGTCGCCCTGGCGCTCCAGCGAGAGGGTCTGCGAGTCCGGCCGGACGGTGAAGCCGAGGCCGGCGAAGATCTGGGCGCGCAGGTCGTCGGTGCCCATGTCGTAGGGGACGCCCTCGATGAAGAAGTCCATCTTCAGGTTCGTGCCCGCGAAGTCGGGGTGGGCCGCCTTGGCCTCGTCGAACTCGGCGCGGGTCGCGGCGATGACCTGCTCGGCCTGCTCGGTGCGCCCGGTGGCCTGCCCGGTGATGCGGGTCTGCTCCTCCCAGCCCGCGGCGTTCGTGCCGTCGGGGGTGCCCTGGGCGACGGTCGGCGCGATCTGCGACAGCGCGGTGTAGGTCGCCTGGTCCATGAAGGAGTAGACGCCGAGGATCAGGTCGGGCTGGAGTGCGGCGACCTGCTCGACCGGGATCTGGGACCCGGTCAGCAGCTGCGGCTGCGTCCCGCCGAGTGCCTCCTGCGCCCAGGGGCGCTTCGCGTAGTCGTAGTCGCCGATGTTCTCGCGGACCCCGACCGGCTTCACGCCGAGGGCGAGGGCGAAGTCGGCGTCGTTGAAGCCGACGGTCACGACCCGCTGCGGCGCGGCGGGGATCGTCGTCTGCCCGAAGGCGTGGGTGAGGGTGACCGGGAACGCCCCGGTGGGGGCGTCGTCGGCGGGGGCGGGCTGTGCCGCGTCGCCGGAGCCCCCGGAGGAGCAGCCGGCGAGTGCCAGCAACAGGACCACGCACGCGGCGAGCGCGCGGAGCAGGGGTCGGGGCATGGGGGCGGTCCTTTCGACGGGACCCGTGCGGGCGGGGTGCACCGGGCGCCGGGGGATCAGGTCAGTACACCCTTCCGGGTGGACAGGCGAACCTTACCCACGGCGGTCACGATCGGGCAGACAGGACATCCCACACGACCTCGAGGTGCTCGCGGCCCGTGGTGACCCCGCCGAAGGCCACCCGCACCAGCGGGTGCCCGTCGACCTCGGAGCCGGTGAGCAGCACCCGTCCGTCGGCGTTGGCGCGCTCCAGCAGCGCGGTGGTCGCGGCGTCGCCGGAGCGCGAGCGGAGGCAGACCAGGGACAGCACCGGCGCGCACGCCAGCTCCAGGTCGTCGTGCCCGCGGACCCGCTCGGCCAGCTCGGCGGCGAGGTCCACGTGGCCGCGCAGGTGCGACCGCAGCCCGGACAGCCCCTGGCCGTGGAGCACCGCCCACAGCTTCAGTGCCCGGAACCGGCGCCCGAGCGGGACCTGCCAGTCCCGGAAGTCCACGACGGCGCCGGTGTCGGAGTGCGCGTCGCGCAGGTAGGCCGGGGTGATCGACAGCGCGGCCGGCAGCGCGCGGGCGTCGCGCACCCAGAGCAGCGAGGCGTCGAACGCGGTGAGCAGCCACTTGTGGGCGTCGGTGCAGAAGGAGTCGACGCCGGGCCCGGGGCCCGGGTTCACGCCGTCGAGCACCCAGCGGTGCTCCGGGCAGAGCGCGGCGACGCCCGCCCACGCGGCGTCGACATGCACCCAGGCCCGGTACGGTCGCGCCGCCGTGACCAGCGCCGCGACCGGGTCGCTCGACCCGGTCGAGGTCGTCCCGACCGTCGCGCACACCAGGACCGGGACCAGCCCTGCGGCGACGTCCGCGGCCAGGGTGTCGGCCAGCGCGGCCGGGTCCATCGCCCGGGAGCCCGGGGTGCACGGGACGGTCCGCAGCCCGTCCGCGCCGAGCCCGGCCACCCGCACCGCCTTGGCCAGCGACGAGTGCGTCTCGGCCGTGACGTAGACGCGTTCCCGGCCGGTCACCCCGCGCACGCGCCAGCCGGAGTCCGGGTCCGGGGCGGCCCGGTGCAGCGCGGCGGTCAGCGCGACCAGCGCCGCCGAGGACGCCGAGTCCTGGATCGAGCCGCCCCCGCCGCCGTCGTGGGTGAATGTCTCGTCCAGCCCGAGCGCCCGGGCCACCTGGTCGGTGACCGCCTGCTCCACCTCGGTGCACGCGGGCGAGGTCGACCAGAGCATCCCCTGCGCCCCGGCCCCGCCGGAGAGCAGCTCACCCAGCAGCGAGGTCAGCGACGCGTTCGCTGGGAAGAACGCGTGGAACCCGGGGTGCTGCCAGCGGGTGTCGGCGTCACCGGTGACGGCCTCGACCAGCGACGGGAACGCCGCGAGCGGCTCGGGGTCCTCGTTCGCCTCGCGGGGGAAGCGGGCCCGCACGGTGCCGGGCTCGACGACGTCGCGGACCGGGTGACGTTCGATCCCGGCGCGGGCGTCGGCGACGGCGTCGACGAACAGGTGGCCGAGGGCTCGGAACTCGTCCGGGGTGAGGTCGGGCACGTGCCCGGACGCTACCCGGCCACGGGCGTGTGCTCGTGGATCCCGTGGTCGTGCAGGTCGTCGAGGTCCCAGGTGGGCAGCGGGTCGCCCAGGTCGCGCCACGAGCCGGGCCCGGCGAGCAGCTCGTCGTCGGTGAGCAGGGCCGGGTCGAGGCGCGCGGTGACGGCGTCGCGGGTCAGGCCGAGCCCGATGAACACGATCTCCTGCCCGCGCGGCCCGTCGAACGACGACCACGGCGCCGCCGGATCCAGGGCCATGTTCGGGCCGGCCTGCGACCACAGGCCGGCGACGTCGGGCCGGGTCGCCAGCCAGCAGAAGCCCTTGCTGCGCAGCAGTCCGGGCCACTCGGCGAGCGCGTCGAGCAGTCGGGCGGGGTGGAAGGGGCGTCCGGCCCGCCAGGTCACGCTCGCGATCCCGTACTCCTCGGTCTCGGGGGTGTGGCTGCCGTTGAGTTCCTGCGCCCAGCCGGGTGTCGCGGACGCCGCCGCCGGGTCGTAGCGGTGGGTGTCGAGCAGCTCGGCGACCGGCACGTCGCCACGCACCGCGCGGACCCGGCGTGCGCCCGGGTTCATCCGCGACAGCAGCGCCTCGATCCGGCCCAGCGCGTGCGGCGCGACGAGGTCGGTCTTGTTGAGCACCAGCAGGTCCGCGAACTCGACCTGGTCGGCGAGCAGGTCCGACAGGGTCCGCTCGTCGCCCTCGGCGGCCTGCAGCTCGCGGTCGGCGAGCGACTCCTCGCTGGTCAGGAGCGTCTCGAAGGTCGAGGCGTCGACGAGGGTGACCATCGTGTCCAGCCGCGCGACGTCGGAGAGCGCGGTGCCGTCGTCGAAGGTCCACTCGAACGTCGCCGCGACCGGCATCGGCTCGGAGATCCCGGTCGACTCGACGACGACGTGGTCGTAGCGCCCCTCCGCGGCGAGCTCGCCGACCGTGGTCAGCAGGTCCTCGCGCAGCGTGCAGCAGATGCAGCCGTTGGTGAGTTCGACCAGCTTCTCCTGGCTGCGGTGCAGGTCGACCAGCGCGCCGTCGATGTTGACCTCGCTCATGTCGTTGACGACGACGGCGATCCGCCTGCCGTCGCGGTTCGCGAGAAGGTGCTCCAGCAGCGTCGTCTTCCCCGCGCCGAGGAAGCCGGACAGGATCGTGACGGGAACGCGACGGTCGGCCATACATTCACGATAACCATAGTCGATAGTGGCGGTGTAGGCTGCCCCCGTGCGCACCTCCCGTCCGGTCTGGTGGCGGCTGCCCCCCGCAGCCGCGTAGACGCACGTCACCGTCATCCCGGGCTGCCCGAGCAGCCCGGCGGCAACCGGTGTGTCTCGTGCAGCTCCCCGTTCCCAGGAGCTGATCATGGATTCCCTCGCCGCCACCGTCGCCCGGATGCCCGCGCTGCGTGCCGCCGTCGCCGCCGACCCGTCGTCGCACCGGGTGCTGACCGGGGAGCGGCCGACCGGCCCGCTGCACCTGGGGCACCTGGCGGGCACGATCTCCGAACGCGTCCGCCTGCAACGGTCCGGAGTGGACGTGCTGGTGATCCTCGCCGACTACCAGGTGATCACCGACCGTGACGTCGCCGACCGGCTGTCGGACCACGTCCGCGGCGCGGTGCTCGACCAACTCGCCGCCGGGCTCGATCCGGACCGCACGACGGTGTTCGCCCACTCCGCGGTGCCCGCGCTGAACCAGCTCATGCTGCCGTTCCTGTCGCTGGTCACCGAGGCCGAGCTGCACCGCAACCCGACGGTGAAGGCCGAGCACGCCGCGTCCGGGCGCGCGTTGTCGGGGCTGCTGCTGACCTACCCGGTGCACCAGGCCGCGGACATCCTGTCCTGCCGCGCCGACCTCGTGCCGGTGGGCAAGGACCAGCTCCCGCACATCGAGCTCACCCGGGTGCTGGCCCGGCGCTTCGCCGAGCGCTACGGCCCGGTGTTCACCCCGCCCGAGCCGATGCTGACCGACACCCCGGAGCTGCCCGGGCTCGACGGGCACAAGATGTCCACGTCCCGCGGCAACGCCGTCCCGCTCGGCGCGACCGCCGACGAGACCGCGGCGCTCGTGCGCCGCGCCCGTACCGACCCCGAGCGGCGGATCACCGTCGACCCGGACGGCAGGCCCGGGGTGTACGGGCTGCTCACGACCGCGGCCCTGTGCCTGGGCCGCGACCCGCACGAGCTGGCCGCGACCCTGGACGGGGCCGCCGCGCTGAAACGGCTCACCACCGACGCGGTCAACGACCACCTCGCCGGACACCGCGCGCGGCGCGCCGAGCTGGCCCGCGACCCCGGGCTCGTCGCCGACGTGCTAGCCCGCGGCAACGCCCGCGCGAACGACCTGGCCGACGAGACACTCGACGCGGTCCGCACGGCCATGGGGATGCGCTACGGGCGGGTCAGGACGCGGTGCGCCGGGTGACCGTCTCCCGGATCCGCGGCAGCAGGTGCTCGCCCGCGGCCAGCAGATCCGGGAGCCGGGCCGGCTCGGCGAGCAGTGCCCGGAACGCGTCGGCGACGGTGACGCCGTGCCCGGGCCGGTGCTCGACGGTCACGGCGTCGCCGGCGCGGATCTCGCCGGGGGACAGGACCCGCAGGTAGGCACCGGGGCGGGCGGCCGCGGTGAAGCGCTTCACCCAGCCCGTCCGCTCCAGGTGCGCGGCGAAGGTCCGGCACGGGATGCGCGGCGCGGTCACCTGCAGCAGCACTCCGCCGACCCGCCAGCGCTCGCCCAGCTCCGCGCCGCACACGTCGACGCCGCGGGTGGTGAGGTTCTCCCCGAACATCCCCGCCCGCAGCGGGCCCAGCTCGGGGGCGAAGAACTCCAGGTCCTCCCGGGCGTAGGCGTAGACGGCCTGGTCCGGGCCGCCGTGGTGGTCGGCGTCGCAGATCGTGTCGCCGGCCAGCCCGCTCGCCGCGGGCGCCGGGACGTCCACCCGGACCGGACCGGGTACCGGCCGCTTGTCGATGCCCGAGGTCCCCGCCTTGGCGAGGATCGGACGGGACACCCCGGTGTTCACGGACTCCACGACGGACACCCCCGCGACGCTAGGCGTCCCACCGCCGCCGACGCGAGCGGGTTCGTCTCACACGGACCCGTGGAGGCGGCGCAGCTCGGTCTTGAGCACCTTGCCCGACGGGTTGCGCGGTAACGCCTCCACCAGCGCGAGCCGGCTCGGCTGCTTGTAGCGGGCCAGCCGGTCGGCGCACCACGCGGTGAGCGTGTCCAGGTCCGGCGGGGCGGCGGGGTCGGCGGGCACGACGACGGCGAGCGGGGTCTCACCCCAGTGCGGGTCCGGCACCCCGACGACCGCGACGTCGGCGACGCCCGGGTGCGCGGCCAGCACCTCCTCGACCTCGGCGCTGTACACGTTCTCCCCACCGGAGATGATCATGTCCTTGGCGCGGTCGACGACGTAGTAGAAGCCGTCCGGGTCCTCGCGCACCAGGTCACCGGAGTGGAACCAGCCGCCGCGGAACGCCTCGGCCGTCGCCTCCGGGCGGCCCCAGTACTCCCGCATCACGGTCGGACCGCGGTAGACGATCTCGCCGACCTCGCCGCGCGGCACGTCGTTCATGTCCGCGTCGACGACCCGCACCTCGACGCCGACCATCGGCGTCCCCACGGAACCGATCTTGCGCACCGAGTCCTCGCCCCGCAGCGCGCAGGTGACCGGGCTGCACTCGGTCTGCCCGAACGCGGTGACCACCATGGCCTGCGGGAACGTGTCGATCATGGTGCGGATCAGCGTCGTCGACGCGGGGGCGGCCCCCCAGGTGATCCGGCGCAGCGCCGACAGGTCCCGCTGCGCGATGCCGGGCACGGCGCAGATCGCCTGCCACTGCGCCGGGACGAAGAAGCACGACGACACGCGCTCCCGCTCCAGGGTGTCGACCGTCGCGACCGGGTCGAAGCCGCCCGACGGCGGGATGATCACCCGGCCGCCCGCGATCAGGGTCGGGAGCATCCCGGACAGCCCGGCGATGTGGAACAGCGGCGCCCCGGACAGCGACACCCGGTCGTCGCCCGCGGTGCCCAGGTGCGTGATCGACAGGAACGCGTGCAGCATCAGGTTGCGGTGGGTCAGCACCGCACCCTTCGGGCGGCCGGTCGTCCCCGAGGTGTACATGATGTAGGCGGGCTCGTCGTCGGCGACGTCGTCGCCCCAGTCGCCGGGGTCGGTCCCGGCGAGCAGCGCGCCGAACCCCTCGCCGAGGGTGAGCACCGTCCGCACCGACGGTGCCTGCTCCCGCGCGGTCCCCACGGTCGCGGCGAACCCGTCGTCGCAGAGCACGGCGGTGGGGGTGCAGTCGGTGAGCTGGAAGGCGACCTCGCCCGCGGTCAGCCGGAAGTTCAGCGGCACGCAGATCGCGCCGCGGCGCAGCACCGCCAGGTAGCTCTCGACGAGCTCGACGGAGTTGAGCCCGAGCACCGCGACCCGGTCCCCCCGGTCGACCCCCCG
This sequence comes from Pseudonocardia sp. McavD-2-B, assembly GCF_024124365.1. Lineage (NCBI taxonomy): Bacteria > Bacillati > Actinomycetota > Actinomycetes > Pseudonocardiales > Pseudonocardiaceae > Pseudonocardia > Pseudonocardia sp. McavD-2-B. The sequence goes on along the minus strand of NZ_JAMXSG010000071.1, from coordinate 13,619 downwards.
GTCGGCGAGCACGGTCGCCAGCCGGGACACCCGGTCGTCGAGCTGCGCCCAGGTCCGCGACGTCCGCGGGTCGGCCAGCGCCGGCCCGTCCGGTGTGGTCCGTGCGTGCCGCGCGACGATGTCCGCCGCGGTCATCCCGTGTCCCGTGATCGTGCCCACCGGTGGCCTCCCGAGCCTCGACTGCCCTGCCACTGTGGTCCCGCTCACCCCGGTGGGGCAAGATCACGGCCCGCCGTGCAGGGTGACGCCGGTGAGCACGACCCCCGACGGCAGCGGTCCCGACGGAGCCGACCCCGACGGAGCCGACCCCGGCGGTGCCGTCCCCGACGGCACCCGGCGGCTCCGGCTGCTGCAGCTGGCGTCGCTGACCAGCACCGTCGACCGGTTCGCGATCGCGCCGCTGCTGGTCCCGATCGCCGCGTCGTTCTCGGCGCCGCTGGCCGCGGCGGCCGGCGCGGCCGGGGGCTACTTCCTCGCCTACGGCCTCATGCAGGTCGTGTGGGGGGTGCTATCCGACCGGATCGGCCGGGTCCGGGTGATGCGCCTGGCCCTGGTCGGCGCGGTGCTGGGCGGGGTCGCCTCGGTGCTGGCCCCGACCCTCGCAGTGCTGGTCGTCGCCCGGGTCGTCACCGGCGCGTGCACGGCGGCGCTGATCCCGGCGGCGCTGGTGTACGTCGGTGACACCTGGCCCGCCGCGGTCCGGCAGCGGCCCCTGTCAGACCTGCTCGCCGCGACCGCGCTCGGCACCGCCGTCGCCACGGCCGGGGCGGGCCTGCTGGCCGACCTGGCCGGGTGGCGCGTCGTCCTCGGTGCGACGGCGGCCGGCTGCGCGGTGCTGTTCGTCGCGCTGCGGGCGCTGCCCGAACCCGACGGTGCCCGCACCACCTCGCGCGGGATCGTCGACGCGGTGCTCCGCCCGCTGGCCGCGGTCGCCGGGAACGGCTGGGCGCGGCTGGTCCTGGCGCTCGCCTTCGTCGAGGGCGCCGTCGTGCTCGGGGTGCTGACCTACCTGGCCCCGTCGCTGCAGGCCGGGGGCAGCTCCGCCGCGCTGGCCGGGCTCGCCGCCGGGGGCTACGGCGTCGGTGCGGTGCTGTTCTCCCGGGTCGTGCGACGCCTGGTCGGGCGCCTGCGCCCGGCCGCGCTGGCCGCCGTCGGCGGCGGGTTCCTCGTGATCGCCTGGGTGTTCCCGCTGGTCGTCGTGCACCCGGTGACGGTCGCCGTGGCCGGGCTCTGCCTGGGTGGGGCGTGGGCGTTCCTGCACTCGACCCTGCAGACCTGGGCGACCGAGGTCGTCCCGCAGGCCCGCGCGACCGCCGTCGCGCTGTTCGCGACGCTGCTGTTCCTGGGCAGCTCGGCCGGGACCGCGCTGGGAGCCCCGCTCGCCGACGCCGGGCGCTTCGCCCCGCTGTTCGCCGCCGCCCTGGTGGCCTCGGTGCCGCTGGCGCTGGTCGCCGCGTGGACCCGGGCCCGCTACGCCCGCCGGGCCGCCTGACCCGCGCCGTGTGTTCCCAGGGTCACTCTCGTGGCTTAGAGCGCCACGAAAGTGACCCTGGGAGCACGGTGGGGCGTCACACGTAGCGGTCGCGCAGCTCCCGCTTGACCAGCTTGCCGGTGGGGGTGCGCGGCAGGAAGTCGGTGAAGTCCACCGACGACGGCGCCTTGTAGTGCGCGATCCGCTCCCGCACGAAGTCGATCAGCTCGCGCTCCAGCTCCGGGCCGGCGTCGACGCCCTCCGGGGGCTGGACGACGGCCTTGACCTTCTCGCCCATCTCGTTGTCGGGCACCCCGATGACGGCGACGTCGAGCACCTTGGGATGCAGCGCGAGGGCGTCCTCGACCTCCTGCGGGTAGATGTTCACCCCGCCCGAGATGATCATGAACGCCTTGCGGTCGGTGAGGAAGAGGTAGCCGTCCTCGTCGAGGTAGCCCAGGTCCCCGGTGGTGGTCCAGTTCTCGTGCTCGGGGTGGGTCGCGGCGAGGGTCTTGCCCGGGTCGTTGTGGTACTCGAACGGCCGGACGTCGCGCTCGAAGTAGACCGTCCCGATCTCGCCCGGGGCCAGGACGGCGCCGGTGTCGTCGGCGATCCGGATGGTGCCGAGCCCGGCGCGCCCGACCGAGCCGGGACGCTCGCTCCACTGCGCCGAGTCGATGAAGGTGATGCCGTTGGACTCGGTCGCGGCGTAGTACTCGTGCAGGACCGGACCCCACCAGTCGATCATCGCCTGCTTGACGTCCACCGGGCACGGCGCGGCCGCGTGGATCGCGACCCGCATCGAGGACACGTCGTAGGAGGCGCGGACGGACTCCGGCAGCTTGAGCATCCGCACGAACATCGTCGGCACCCACTGCGAGTGGGTGACCGAGTACCGCTGGATCAGCGCCAGGGCCTTCTCGGGGTCGAAGCGCTCCATCACCACGACGGTGCCGCCGAGCGCCTGCACCGTGGCGGTGAACCGCAGCGGCGCGGCGTGGTAGAGCGGGGCCGGGTTCAGGTAGACGGTGTCGGTGTCGAAGCCGTACATCGACCCGAACAGGGCCTGGTAGGTGTCGCCCGGCTCGTCGACCTGCCGGTCGGGCAGCGTCGGCTTGATGCCCTTGGGGCGGCCGGTGGTGCCCGACGAGTAGAGCATGTCCGCCCCGCGCGGCTGGTCGGCCGGCGGCTCGGCCGGCACCGCGGCGAGGGTCTCGTCGTAGTCGGCGTAGCGCGACGCACCGGGGATCTCACCGCCGAAGGCCAGCCGTACCGGGGTGTCGACGTGGTCCTCGATCGCCGCGGCCAGACCGGCGACACCGGCCGAGACGACGAGCGCCTTCGCGCCGCAGTCCCGCACGATGTAGGCCGCCTCGGGCGCGGAGAGGTGGTGGTTCACCGCGGTGATGTAGAGCCCCGACCGCTGGGCGGCCCAGTAGACCTCGTAGACCCGCGCGGTGTTCTCCGCGACGAGCGCGACGACGTCGCCCCGCTGCAGACCGGCCGCCCGCAGGTGGTTCGCGAGCCGGGCGGACCCCTCCTCCAGCTCACGGAAGGTCAGGGTCGCGCCCGAGCCCCCCATGATCACGGCCGGCTTGTCGGGAGTCGTGGCGGCGTGCGTGCCTGGGTACATCGGGGCCTCTCCGTCGGGGCGCGCCGCGGATCGCCCGGCGCACGTCTCTCGTCGGCCCGATCCTGCCATCCGGGGCGACCCCGGCGGCGGCAGCGGTCAGGAGTGCGCGTTCTGATAGGCCTCGAGAACCGAGGACGGGATACGCCCGCGCTCGGAGATCTTCATGCCCTGGGCCACCGCCCATTCCCGCACGGCGCGGTTCGCGGCGCGTTCCGAGGAGCTGGAACCGTTCGACGACGAGGTGCCGGAAGCGGGACCGCGCCGACCGGACCCGCGACGGGCGGCCGCGACGTAGGGCGCCAACGATTCCCGCAGCTTCTCGGCATTCCCGGCGGACAGGTCGATCTCGTAGGCGCGGCCGTCGACGGAGAACTCCACCTGCTCGTCGGCCTCGGTGCCGTCGAGGTCGTCGACCAGTGTGATGGTCGTCTGCTGCGCCACGTCGTCATTCCTTCCACGGGGAATCACCGGATCGGCCGGAGACGGGAATCGCCCGGTCGGAGCCGGAACCGATTCTTCGGGCAGAACGATAAAGGATGCCGAACCGGCCTGTCGAACCCCTGCCCGGAAATAGTCCGGCGCCGTCGTTTCGGGTCGGGGGATACGGCGTCCGGGCGACGGGAATGGGCGAAAAGGGTCAGCGGTGAACGTGACGTGAATCAGCGCGCGGTCGGCCACCACGGTTCGGTGGGAACCGCGGCGCGAGCGTCGTCGACGGTCGTGACGCCGGTCAGGTCGATCCGCTCGCCCGGACGCGGCAGGGCCAGGACCACGTCCTGGTCGGCGGCGGCCTTGCGGGCCCGCTCAGCGGGCTCGTCCCACGGGTGGAAGCCCAGGTTGAACGTCGCCCAGTGGATCGGCAGCAGCACCCGGCCGCCCAGCTCGCGGTGCGCGGCGACGGCCTGCTCCGGGTCGGCGTGGATGTCGGGCCACAGGTCGGCGTAGGCGCCGATCGGCAGCACCGTCAGGTCGAACGGGCCGTGCGCGGCCCCGGTGCGCGCGTGCGCCCGGGTGGCGCCGGTGTCCCCGCCCAGGTACGCGGTGTGCCGCGGCCCCGCGACCTTCCAGGCGGCCCACAGCGTCGTGTTGCGGCGCAGCCCGCGCCCGGAGAAGTGCCGGGTCTCCAGGCAGGTCAGCTCCAGCCCGGCGACGGTCACCACGCCCTCCCAGTCGCGCTCGACGACCCGGTGCCCGGGCACGCCCCAGGCCCGCAGGTGCGCGCCCACCCCGAGCGGGCCGACGAACACCGCGGATGTGTCACGGGCCAGCGCGGTGACCGTCGGACGGTCGAGGTGGTCGTAGTGGTCGTGGCTGATCACGACGACGTCCGGGGACCCCAGCGCGGACAGCGGTCCGACCGGCGGGTGCAGGCGGCGCGGCCCGAAGCGCGGCACGGGGGAGGCGTACTCCGACCAGACCGGGTCGGCCAGGACCCGTCGGCCGTCGATCTCCAGCAGCACCCCGGCGTGACCCAGCCAGGTCACCGCCAGCCCGGCGGGCTCGTCGGGGGTCCGCAGCGGCGCGAGCGGCACCGTGGCCGGCGCGACGCCCTCGGACCGGCGGCCCACCAGCATGTTCAGGATCATCCTGGCGGAGGCCTTGGCCCGCGGCAGACCCGGCTCGGTGTTGGCGAACACGCCGTCGACGGCGTTCGGCGACCCGGAGGCGATCCGGTGGAGGTCGCCCGCGCGGGCCCCCATGTTGCGGCGCACGTGCACGCCGAGCGCGGCGAGGGCCCCGGTCAGGGCGATCGGGACGGACAGGACGGCCGCGGTCGGCACGCGCTTGCTGCGGGACACGATCACCACAGTACGAACGCCCGGGCCCGCTCCCCACCTACAGTCGCGATCGTGACGGACGGCATGACGGGGACACGGGTGACCACCGAGCGGCACGGGCACGTGCTCCTGATCCGGATGACGCGCCCGGACAAACGCAACGCCGTCGACGCCGCGATGACGGCGGGGCTCGACGAGGCGCTCAACACCCTCGACGACGACCCGGACCTGTGGTGCGGCGTGCTCGCCGGGGACGCGACGGCGTTCAGCGCGGGCACCGACCTGGCGGCGGGCTCCGGCGGGCCGACGCCGCGCGGCGGCAACTACGGCGTCGTCCGGCGCGACCGGCGGCGCCCGCTGATCGCCGCCGTCGAGGGCGTCGCCTACGGCGGTGGGTTCGAGATCGTGCTGGCCTGCGACATGGTCGTCGCGTCGACGACGGCGCGGTTCGGGCTGCCCGAGGTCGCCCGCGGCCTGGTCGCGAACTGCGGGGCGCTGTTCCGGGCGCCGCGGCCGCTGCCGCTCAACATCGCCAAGCAGCTGCTGGTCACCGGGCGACCGCTGGACGCCGAGCGCGCGTACACCCTGGGACTGGTCTCCGAGCTCGTCGAGCCGGGCGGGGCGGAGGCGGCGGCGCTGGCGCTCGCGACCGCGGTGTGCGAGAACTCGCCGCTGGCGGTGTCGGTGTCGCTGCGCGCGCTGGAACGTGTGGTGTCCGAGCCGGACGAGCGCGGCTGGAACGCCACCGAGATCGCCTCGGCGGCGATCGACCGGTCCGCGGACAGGACCGAGGGGATCGCGGCCTTCCTGAAGAAGCGCCCGCCGCGCTGGACGGGGCGCTGACCCGCGCCCGGTATGTCTCGCCGCACGCGACTAGGCTCGTCGGCATGCCTGCCCGGACGCGACGTGAGGACCTGGTCGCGCTGCTGCAGGACTACGCGGGCGAGGCCGAGCTGCTCGGCCAGGAGTTCGCCGGGCGGCACCGGCTGCACCCCACCGACCTGCACGCACTGCTCGCGGTGATGCGCGCGGACTCCGCGGGCGAACCGCTGACCCCGGGCGTCCTCGGTGCCCGGCTCGGGCTGTCCACGGGTGCGACGACCGCGCTCGTCGACCGTCTGGAGCGCGCGGGCCACGTGCGCCGCAGCCGCGAGTCCACCGACCGGCGGCGGGTGACCCTGCGCCAGGCCGAGAACGCCGCCGAGGTCGGCGGGGCGTTCTTCGGCCCGCTCGGCGCCCGGATGGACGCCGTGCTCGCCGGCTTCGACGACGACGAGCTCGCCGCCGCGGCCCGCTTCCTCACCGCGATGAACGCGCTGGTCGCGGACTACCGCGCCGACCTCGCCGCCGGGCCGGCGCAGAAGTCCACGCCAGCCTGAGGATCAGGCGTTCGCCGCCGCGGTGTCCAGGTACTCCGCGAACTTCCGGCGCGCGGCCTCGGTGCGGGTCGGGACGTGCTCGGTGGGGACCTCCACCGGGGTGTAGCCGCGCAGGATGCGCCGCGCGACGGACTCCTTGTGCACCTCGTCGGGGCCGTCGTAGATGCGCGCGGCGCGGGCCGCCCGGTACATCTGCTCCAGCGGCAGGTCCCCGGAGAAGCCCAGCGAGCCGTGCACCTGGATCGCGCGGTCGATCACGTCGTGCAGCACCCTCGCGCCCCAGTACTTGATCATCCCGATCTCGATCCGGGCGTTCGAGGCGCCGACCTGGTCCATCGTCCACGCCGCATGCAGGGTCAGCAGCCGCGCCGCGGCCATGTCCGCAGCGGACTGCGCGATCATGTCCTGCACCATCTGCTTGTCGGCGAGCCGCGTGCCGCTCGCCGTCCGCGACACCGCGCGCTCGCACAGCATGTCGAACGCCCGCCGGGACTGGCCGAGCCAGCGCATCGCGTGGTGGATGCGCCCCGGGCCGAGCCGCTGCTGGGCGAGCTTGAAGCCGTCGCCGGGGTTGCCGACCAGGTTCGTCGCCGGAACCCGGACGTCGCGGTAGAACACCTCGGCGTGGCCGCCGTAGATCTCGCCGCCGACGTCGGGGTGGTCCATCACCGGGATGTCGCGCGCCACGTCGACCCCCGGGGTGTCGGTCGGGACGACGATCATCGAGGCCCGCTGGTACGGGGGCGCGTCCGGGTCGGTCACCACCATCGCGATCAGGAAGTCCGAGCCGGTGGCGTTCGAGGAGAACCACTTGTGGCCGTTGATGACGTAGTCGTCGCCGTCGCGCACGGCCCGGGTGGACAGCATCGTCGGGTCCGCACCGGCGCCGGGCTCGGTCATCGAGAAGCAGGACCGCAGCTCACCGCGCAGCAGCGGGTGCATCCAGCGTTCCTTCTGCTCCGGCGACCCGCCGATCGCCAGCAGCTCGGCGTTGCCCGAGTCGGGGGCCTGGTTGCCGAACACCCCCGGCGCGTAGCGGCACTGGCCGAGGATCTCGTGCATCAGCCCGAGGGAGACCTGGCCGAACCCGCCGCCACCGAGCTCGGGGGGCAGGTGCGCGGCCCACAGGCCCTGCTCCTTGACCTGCTCCTTGAGCGGGGCGGTGATCCGGGCGAAGGTCTCCCGGTCCAGGTCGAGGGTCTCGAGCGGGATGATCTCGTCGCGGACGAAGCCGCGCATCCACTTCAGCTTCTCCTCGAACTCCGGATCGGTGCTGAAGTCCCACGCCATCGCGTCCGCCTCCCGACGAGCCTCGTTGCCACTGCGAACGTATCCCAGCCCGCCACGACGTGGACAGGGCCGCCGCCGAGCCGGTGGTCGACGGGGCCGACAGCCGACGGTGCCCCCGGGCGGACGGTGGCCCTCGGGCGGGCGGGGCGATTGCGTGCCCGGGCGCTGCCGGGGAGGCTCGGGGGATGACCGACGAGGCTCCCGTCCCCGTCCACCCGGCGGGTGTCCCGGCAGACCTGGTGGACCTGTCCTACGAGCCGCTGACCCCCACGGCGTTCCTCGACCGGGCCGCGGCGGCGCACGGCGACCGGGTCGCGGTCGTCGACGGCGACCTGCGGTTCACCTACACCGAGTTCCGGGACCGCTGCCGGCGGCTGGCGGGCTCGCTCGGCGCGCTGCACGACGGGCGCCCGGTCGCGGTCCTCGTGCCGAACACCCACGTCGGGCTGGAGGCGGCGCACGCGGTCCCGTGGTCGGGGACGGCGCTGGTCGCGGTCAACACCCGGCTGTCGGCGGGCGAGGTCGCCTACATTCTGGAGCACTCCCACGCCTCGGTGCTGGTGGCCGACCCGGTGTTCGACGACCTCGTCGCCGAGGTCGTCGCCCGCCTCGACACCCCGCCGCACACGGTGCGGGTCGGCCCGGACTACGAGCGCCTCGTCGAGGAGGGGGAGCCCACCGCGGTGCGGCCCGCCGACGAGCGCGGCCTGCTGTCGATCAACTACACGTCCGGGACCACCGGGAACCCGAAGGGCGTGATGTACCACCACCGGGGCGCCTACCTGCAGGCGCTGGCGATGGTCGGCCACACCGGGCTGACCGCGTCGTCGGTGCACCTGTGGACGCTGCCGATGTTCCACTGCAACGGCTGGTGTTTCCCCTGGGCGGTCACCGCGGCCGCCGCCACCCACGTCTGCCTGCCGAGGGTGGAGCCGACCCGGATCTGGGAGCTCGTGCGCGAACAGGGCGTCACCCACCTCAACGGCGCCCCCACCGTGCTGTCGATGATCGCCTACGCGCCGGAGGCCGGGCCGGTGGGGACCCCGGTGGCCGTCGCGACCGGGGGAGCACCGCCGAGCCCGGCGATCCTGCGCCGGATGGCCGAGCTCGGGTTCGAGGTGACCCACCTCTACGGGCTCACCGAGACCTTCGGCCCGGCGATGATCTGCGACTGGCGTCCGGAGTGGAACGACCTCGACGCCGACGCCCGGGCCCGGATGAAGGCCCGCCAGGGCGTCGGGAACATGATCGCCTGCGCCGTCCGGGTGATCGACGACGACGGCGCCGACGTCCCCGCCGACGGGGAGACGACCGGCCAGATCGCGTTGCGCGGCAACAACGTGATGCTCGGCTACCTCGACGACGAGCAGGCCACCCGCGACGCCGCGCCGGACGGCTGGTTCCGGACCGGCGACATCGGCGTCATGCACCCCGACGGCTACGTCGAGCTCCGTGACCGCTCGAAGGACGTGATCATCTCCGGTGGGGAGAACATCGCCAGCGTCGAGGTGGAACAGGCCATCGCCGACCACCCGGCCGTGCTGGAGGTCGCGGTGATCGCCGTCCCCGACGAGCGGTGGGGCGAGGTCCCGGCCGCGTGGGTGACCCTGCGCGAGGGCGCGAGCGCCACCGAGGACGAGATCGTCGAGCACGTGCGCGGGCGGCTGGCGCGGTTCAAGGCGCCGAAGCGGGTCACCTTCGCCGAGCTGCCGAAGACCTCCACTGGGAAGATCCAGAAGTTCGTGCTGCGCGACGAGGCGTGGGCCGGGCAGGAGCGCCGGATCCGGTAGGGGCCGGGGCAGCGCGGTCAGGACAGTGCGCTCAGCGAGCGCCACTCGTCCCAGGGGATCGTCCAGTCGTAGAGGTCGCCGTCGCGGGCGGTCAGCGGCTGCGAGCTGCCGGTCACCTCGACCGGGTCGCCGAACACGGCGCCCGCGAAGAACTCCTTCGCGTCACGGGTGGAGAGGTTGATGCAGCCGTGACTGACGTTGCGGTTGCCCTGCGCCCACGACGACGCGGGGTTGGCGTGGATGAACTCGCCGTTGTTGGAGATCCGGACCGCCCAGAACTGGGGTTCGTCGACGTAGCCGTAGTCGGGGTTGCTCATCAGCACCTTCTCCGACCTGGCCATGACCACGTGGATGCCGGAGCGGGTCACCCGGCGCGGGTCGGACTCCAGGCCGTAGGAGGCGTCGTAGCGGGCGACCTCCGTGCCGTCGCGGACGACGACGATCGCGTGGCTGCGGGTGTCGGCCTTCACGATCTGGCTGCGTCCCACGGTGAAGGCCCGGTCCAGGTCCTCCGTCATGAAGGTGCCGTCGCCCAGGTCGAGCCCGCGCAGCGCGCCCCGCACGTGGACCTGCGTGTGCGCGGGCCAGTAGGCCTTCGGCCGGTAGTGCACCCGCGAGCCCTCGGCGGTGTCGGGCAGCCACGCCCAGGCGCCCTCGACCTTCCGCGACGCGGTGACGCTCAGCGCCCGCTCGACGGTGGCCTTCGCGGCGTCGGGGAGCTTCTCGCCGAAGGTGAGCACGACCGGCGCGCCGATGCCGACCTCGCCGCCGTCGCGGATGTTCATGGTGGCGTCGACGGTGTCGTCGGGGTCGACGGTGGTGAACGGGGCCGGGGGCACCGGGCGCCGGTCCTGCGGGCCCAGCACCCAGCTGCCCGACCAGTGGTAGGTGGTGGCGAGGTCCAGCGGCTCGGTGGCGGTCCAGCTGCGGCCGTCGGGGGACAGGGTGCCCGCGACGGTGACCGGCCCGTCGTCGCCGTCGGCGGTGAGTGCGACGCCGTCGAGGGTCCCGGTGCTGACCTCGGTGCGGACCGGGCTGCGCGGGGCGACCGGGGCACCGCCGGCCGGGACGCTGGTGAGGACCTCGGGGACGGGGGGTGCGGGCGGCACGGCCGGGGCCGGATGGAGGCGGTCGACGGCACCGGCGAGGTTGCGGGCCAGCGAGTCGACGCCGCCGCCGACGGTGTCACCGATCCGGCCGCCCGCCATCGCGGCGGTCCCGCCCGCGAGCAGGACCACCAGTGCGACCAGCGAGGTCGCGAGCACCGCCCAGGTGCGGCGGTGCACCGAGCGTCGCCGCCGGCGTGGGGTGTGGCGCCCGCGCGAGTGCTCCCAGGACCTCGACATGCCGAGGATCATGGCCCGCGTGTCACCCACACGGGCGGTACGACACCCCGACGACATGTGATCGTTGCCCGGGCGCGTCCGCGGCGACGGCGTGACAGGGTTCCGCCATGAGCTACGACGTCGCCGCCGTCCGCAGCCGTTTCCCCGCCCTGCGCGCCGGGATCGCCCACTTCGACGGGCCCGGCGGCTCCCAGGTCCCCGACGCCGTCGCCGGGGCGGTGGCCGCCGCCATGACCTCCCCGTTGGCCAACCGCGGGACGGTCACCAGCGGTGAGCGCGCCGCCGACGCGATCGTGCTCGGCGCCCGCGCCGCGACGGCCGACCTGCTCGGCGCGGACCCGCGCGGGATCGTGTTCGGGCGCAGCATGACCGCGCTGACCTTCGACCTCGCCCGGACACTGGCCGCGACCTGGTCGCCGGGCGACGAGATCGTCGTGACCCGCCTCGACCACGACGCGAACATCCGCCCCTGGGTGACCGCCGCGCAGGCGGCCGGGGTGACGGTCCGGTGGCTCGACTTCGACCCCGCCACCACCGAGCTCGACGACGTGACGCCGCTGCTGTCCGACCGCACCCGGCTCGTCGCGGTGACCGGGGCGTCGAACCTGGTCGGGACCCGCCCCGACCTGCCCACGATCGCCGCAGCCGTGCACGCCGCCGGGGCGCTGTTCATGGTCGACGGCGTGCACCTGACCGCGCATGCTCCGATCGACCTCGCCGCGACCGGCGCCGACTTCTACGCCTGCTCGCCCTACAAGTTCCTCGGCCCGCACTGCGGGGTGCTCGCCGCCGACCCGGCGCTGCTGGAGACCCTGCGCCCGGCGAAGCTGGCGCCGTCGAGCGACGCGGTGCCCGAGCGCTTCGAGCTCGGCACCCTGCCCTACGAGCTGCTCGCCGGGACCACCGCCGCCGTCGAGTTCCTCGCCGCGCTGGACCCGTCGGCGACCGGGGACCGCCGGGCGCGGCTGCAGGCGTCGATGGCCGCGGTGGAGGAGCACGAGCGGCCGCTGCGCGAGCGCATCGAGACCCACCTCGCCGCCCTGCCCGGGGTCACGGTGCGCTCCCGGGCGGCCCGGCGGACCCCGACCCTGCTGGTGACCTTCGACGACCGCGACGCCGCCGACGCCTACCGGCACCTGGCGGAGCGACGGATCGCGGCGCCCGCCTCGTCGTTCTACGCGCTCGAGTGCTCGCGGCGGCTCGGCCTGGGGGACACCGGATCCCTGCGGATCGGGCTGGCCTGCTACACCGACGACGCCGACGTCGACCGGCTCCTGGACGGGCTCTCCGACTTCGTCGGGGCCTGATCCACATATGTGAGACTGTTCAGGTGACGCGTCCTCGGTGGGTCTTCGCGGCCCTGCTCGCACTGTCCCTCGTCGCCGGGTGCTCGGCACCCGCCGCGGCACCGCAGGCCCCCGGTGGGGCCGGTGCGGCGGCACAGGACTGCGTGCCCGGCGCCGCATCCGCCCCGGACGACACGGTCGCCTTCAGCCACGCCACCAACGTCACGATCACCGGCGGCGACGGCTACCGGGTCCTGACCGTCCGCACGCCCTTCCCGGGTGGGCAGCCGCAGTCGGTCGTACTCGTCGGCTGCGGACAGGGCGACCCGGCGCTGCCCGCGGCGCTCGCCGGGGCCCCGGTGGTGCACACCCCGGTGAGCGGGATCTTCGCCGGCTCGACCACCCAGCTACCGATGATCACCGAGCTGGGTGGGCTCGACCGGATCACCGGCGTCGGCGGGGCCGCGCTGGTCACCGACCCGGCCGTGCGCGGTCGCGTCGAGTCCGGTGCCGCCGTCGACTTCGCGCCGAACGCCACGATCGACGCCGAGGCCGTCGTCGCCGCCGCGCCACCGGTCGTGCTGTCGGCGGGGACCGACGACCCGGCCTTCCCGGCGCTGGCCGCCGCCGGGATCCCGGTGGTCGGCTGGGCGGACTACCTGGAGACCGGCCCGCTCGGCCAGGCCGAGTGGATCAAGGTCGTCGGCGCGCTGACCGGGCAGGACGCCCGCGCCGCGGAGGTCTTCGACGGCATCGCGGGCCGCTACACCGACCTCGCCGGTCGCGTGCGCGGTCTGCCGCCGACGCCGATCGTCGCCGGGCAGCCCTACCAGGGCACCTGGAACGTCCCGGCCGCCGAGTCGACCGCGGGCATCCTGTTCCGCGACGCCGGCGCCACCTGGCTGGGCGCCGGGATGCCCGGCACCGGCACCCAGGCGCAGTCGCTGGAGCGGGTGCTGGCCGACGACGGCGACGCCCGCATCTGGCTCGCCGACGGCCCGTTCGCCTCGACGGCCGACGTCGCGACGCTCGACCCGCGGCTGTCCTCGCTCACCGCGGCCCGCCCCGGCGGGCAGCTGTGGACCCGCGACCGGGCCACCACCGCCGACGGCGGCAACGCCCTCTACGAGCGCGGCGCGCTCCACCAGGACGAGATCCTCGCCGACCTCGTCGCGATCCTGCACCCGCAGGCCCTGCCCGGGCACGCGTTCACCTACTACCGGCAGGTGCCCGCCGGATGAGGCAGGCCGCACCCGCGTCGCCCGCTCCGGCGCCCCGGGCCCCGGACCGGGCCGGACAGCGCTCGGGACGCCGGGCGCCGCTGGTCCTGGCGCTGCTCGCCGCCGGTGTCGTCGTGCTGTTCGCCCTCGCCGTCTCGACCGGGTCGGTGGTGATCGGGCTCGATCGGACGCTGTCGGCGCTGCTCGGCATCGGCGCCCCCGACGCCCGGCTCGACCTGCTCGTCTTCGACCTGCGGGTGCCGCGGGCGGTGACCGCGACGGCCGTCGGCGTCGGGCTGGGCACCGCGGGGCTGCTCACCCAGACCCTGTTCCGCAACCCGTTGGCCGAGCCCTACGTGCTCGGGGTCAGCGCCGGGGCCGGGCTGGGCGTCGCGCTGGTGACCACGCTCGGCGCGGCCGCGGGGA
>NZ_JAMXSG010000070.1:0-22770 GCF_024124365.1 Pseudonocardia sp. McavD-2-B | reverse complement strand
CCTCACCGGCGACGCCGAGCGTCCCGCCCGGGTGCTCGCCGACCGGCTCGGCCTGACCCGGGTGCGGGCCGGGCTGCTGCCCGACGGCAAGGTCGAGGTCGTCCGCGCGGAGCAGGCCCGGGGCCGCCGGGTGCTCGCCGCGGGCGACGGCATCAACGACGCGCCGCTGCTCGCGTCGGCCGACGTCGGCCTCGTGGTCTCCGAGGGGGCGGGGGCGCTGTCCCTGGAGGCCGCCGACGGCGTGCTCACCCGTGACCCGCTCGGATCGCTGGCCCCGCTGGTCGTGCTGGCCCGGCGGGCTCGGCGGATCGCGCGGGCGAACCTGGCCTTCGCCGCCACGGTGATCGTGGTCCTGGTCGGGTGGGACCTGATCGGGACGTTGCCGCTGGTCGTCGGCGTCGCCGGGCACGAGCTGTCCACGGTGCTGGTGTGCCTGAACGGGCTGCGGCTGCTCGTCGTCGCGCGCCGGGAGGACCGGCGGGCCCGGGCCGCCGTCGCGCCGGTCGTCGTGGATCCCGAACGGGAGCGCGTCGGGGCCTGACGGGTGCTCCGGCCGGTGCTGCTCAGGCCGGGGCGACCGCCAGCGCGGCCAGCGCCATCCGGCGCAGCACCGCGGCCCGGGCGTCCGCCCCGCGCGGTGACGGCTGCTCGGCCCGCGGTGCGTACGGCGTGGAGTTGAGCAGGCCGAACACCCCGTGGGCGACGGTGCGGGCCTCGGCCGGGGCGACGTCGGGGTGCGCCCGGCGCAGCGTGTCCACCCACAGTTCGACGTAGGTGCGCTGCAGCCGCCGCACGGTGCGGCGCGGCTCCTCGGGCAGGTTCGCCAGGTCCCGGTCCTGCACGACGATCAGCTCCGGCTCCCGGGTCGCGAACGCGACGTGGAAGTCGACGAGGTCGGCCAGCGCGGCACGGGGGTCGTCGTGGTGCACGCGGGCGCGGCCGCCGTCGAGCAGTCGCTCGGAGATGTCGATGAGCAGCTCGGCGAGCAGCGCCTCCTTGCCGGGGAAGTGCCGGTAGAGGGCGGGGCCGCTGACGCCGACCGCGGCGCCGAGGTCGGCGATGCTCACCCCGTGGAAGCCGTGCCGGGCGAACAGCCGGGCCGCCTCGGTCAGGATCTGCTCGCGCCGCGACGGGGCCTCCGTGCGCGCGCCCGCGCCATCCGCGGGGGAGGGTCCAGCTGCGGCCATCGGGCGATCGTAGCGTCGTCGGTTAACGATTGTTAACGCGCCGTGCGGTCCGTCTCAGGCTCCGCACAGGTCGGCGGCGATACCCTCGTGAGCGTGATGAGGACCCTGCGCCGGATGCGCGAGCGTCTCGGCGTCCGCGCCGCGTCCGCCCTCGCGGCGGCGACGGCGGTCGCGATGGTGCTCGTCGTCGCCGGTGTGTCGCTGGTGCTGGTCCTCGAGAGCCAGCTGAAGCGCAACACCGAGGAGGCACTGCTGGCCAACGCCCAGCAGGTGGCCGAGCGGATCCAGGCCAACTTCGCCGACTACCGCCCCGGCGACCCGGCCAAGGAGAACGCGGTGGTGACCACCGCCCGCCGCACCGACCTGGTGCAGGTCGTCACGGCCTGGAGCGACCGGACCGGCGCGCCGGACGACCGGGTCGGGTCGAACGGCGAGGGCCGCAACATCGAGGTGTTCGCCTCGTCCGAGCCGCTGGACGGGCAGCCGAAGCTGGTGGACTGGGTTCTCGCCCCGCACGAGACGCGCTCCCAGATGGACGTGCCGGTCACTTTCCACGAGGCGGGCGGCCCGGAGCCCGACGCCGGCCCGCTGCAGACCGAGGACATGATGGTCGTCGGGCTCGGCGTGCGTGCCTTCGACCGGCCGATCACGATCTACTCCGCCCAGCCGACCGACCAGATGCACAGCGCCGTCGACCTCGTCACCTGGCTCGTCGCGGGCGGGGTCCCGCTGCTGGTGCTGGTCGCGGGCGGTTTCACCTACCTGTTCGCCGGCCGTGCACTGCGCCCGGTGGAGGACATGCGGTCCCGGGTCGCCGGGATGGGCGACAAGGACCTCTCCCAGCGCGTCGACGAGCCGGCCGCCCGCGACGAGGTCGGCCGTCTCGCCCGCACCATGAACCAGATGCTCGGGCGGATCGAGTCCTCCCAGGCGACCCAGCGCCGCTTCGTCGCCGACGCCAGCCACGAGCTGCGCAGCCCGCTCGCGACCGTGTCGACCGGCCTGGAGCTGCTCGGCTCGGGCATGCCGGAGGCGTCCGCGGACCGGGCCACCGTCGACGTCCTGCGCGGGGAGGCCTCCCGGCTGACCGGCCTGGTCGAGAACCTGCTGTTCCTCGCCCGTGCCGACGAGCGCGGCATCGCGCCGCGCCGCGAGGAGGTCGACCTCGACGAGATCGCCGACGCCGAGCGGGAGCGTCCGTCGGCCGAGACCGCCGTCGCGGTCCGGGTGACCAGTGAGCCCGTCCGGGTGGTCGGCGACCGCGGGCAGCTGGTCCGGGTACTGCGCAACCTGGTCGACAACGCCAAGCGGCACGCGTCGTCGACGGTCGCGGTGTCGGTCTGGGCCGAGGGCGACCTCGCGGTGATCGAGGTCGACGACGACGGCAACGGCGTCCCCGAGGCCGACCGCGCCCGGGTATTCGAGCGCTTCGTGCGGCTCGACGAGGCCCGTTCCCGCGGTGACGGCGGCTCCGGGCTCGGCCTGGCGATCGTCGCCGAGCTGGTCGCGGCGCACGGCGGGACCGTGGAGGCGACCTCGTCGCCCGAGCTGGGCGGGGCCCGGTTCCGGGTCACCGTGCCCGCCGTGACGGCGCCGCTGCCCGAGGAGGAGACCCCCGGACCGGTGGACGCCGACCACGCCGGGGCCGGGTTCGACGGCGAGCCGGCCGCGGAGCTGTGCGACGACCGGCCCTCCGGTCCGATCCCGCGGGTGACCACCCGGTCGCCGTGGGCGCGGGCCGAGGAGCCTGCCGACTTCGGCCCGGCCGCGTGGCTGGGGCAGGGCGGCGCCGACCACGGGACACCGGAGCACGGCACGGCGCAGAACGGCACGGCGCAGAACGGCACGGCGCAGAACGGCACGGCCTCGGGCGGCACCGCTCCGGTCCGCCCGGTCATGGGCTCCGCGGTCGCTCCCGAGGCCCCGGCCCGCCCGGTGTCGGCGGGCCCCGTGGGGGCGGGCGCGTCGGCACGCGGGACCGCCGTTCCGGATGGCATGATGCGCACGCCCGGTGACCCGGCCGTCACCCACGGCTCGGGCACGGACGGTCGGACCCCGGACAGCGTTCCGGTGACGACCCCGCCCGACCCGGAGGACGACGTGTCCGCACCACCCGCCCACAGTCGCCTCGACCCGCCGACCGGGCCGCTGCCGATCCGGCCGAACACCGTCGGTAGCCCGTTCGACGAGAACGCCACCCGGCCGTTGCCGGTCGTCACGCCGCGTGGGCAGCGGGGACGTGGCGGCACCGCCGTCGCCAGCCGGGAGACGTCCCGTGACACCCGGGACACCGGGCGCGAGCCCGCCCGGGCCGAGCGGGAGCCGGTCGGGGCGCCGTCGCCGCGGCGGCCGTCCGACCGTCGTCGCTGAGCGGGTCCCCGCGGGTCAGCGGGGCGGCGCGGGCGCGGGCTCGGACATCCGGTAGCCGACGCCGCGCAGCGTCTCGATGCTGTGCGTCCCGAACGGTGCGTCGATCTTGCGGCGCAGGTAGCCGACGTAGACCTCGACGACGTTGACCTCGCCGTCGTAGTGGGCGTCCCAGACCGAGCGCAGGATGTCGGTCTTGGTCACGACCTGCCCGGTGTTCTGCATCAGGTGCTCGAGCACGCCGAACTCGCGCGGGGTCAGCGGGATCTCGGTCTCGCCGCGGTGCACCCGGTGCGTGCCCGGGTCCAGGCTGAGGTCCCCGACCCGCAGCACGGTCGGTGCGGCCTCGCCCGCCCGGCGCAGCAGCGCGCGCAGCCGCGCCTGCAGCACGACGAACGAGAACGGCTTGGTCAGGTAGTCGTCCGCGCCGAGGTCGAAGGCGTCGGCCTCGTCGTACTCGCCGTCCTTGGCGGTCAGCATGAGCACCGGCGTCCACACGCCGCGGTCGCGCAGGTGCTGCAGGATCCGGTAGCCCGACAGGCCCGGCAGCATGATGTCGAGGATGACCACGTCGTGCCGGCCGGTCAGCGCGAGCTGCAGTCCGGTGGGGCCGTCGTGCGCGACCTCGACCTCGTGCCCCTCCCCGGCGAGGCCCCGGCGGACCAGCTCGGCGAGCGGCTTCTCGTCCTCGACCAGTAGCAGGCGCACGGCCCCAGCCTAGTCCGCGGGACGCCCGCTCTGGACGCCACGTGTTAACAACCGCTAACCTGTTAACGGTCATTAACAGGCAGCGTTCCCCGGGAGGTCCGATGACGGCACCGCAGGCCCCACCCGCGCCGGCCCCGGAGGCCCCGCGGCTCGGCACGGCGGTGGATCCGGCCGACGCGCGCGCCGCGGAGAACGACGCCGCGCACCGCGCCCTGGTCGCCGATCTGCGTGATCGGCTGGAGCGGACCCGGCTCGGTGGGCCGGAGCGGTCGCGGGTCCGGCACGTCGAGCGCGGGAAGCTCCTTCCGCGCGACCGGGTGGACGCGCTGGTGGACCCGTCGTCGCCGTTCCTGGAGCTGTCCCCGCTGGCCGCGAACGGCATGTACGACGACCAGGCCCCCGGCGCCGGGATGATCACCGGGGTCGGGCGGGTCGCCGGCCGGGAGGTCGTGGTCGTGGCCAACGACGCGACGGTCAAGGGCGGCACCTACTACCCGATGACGGTCAAGAAGCACCTGCGCGCGCAGGAGGTGGCGCTGCACAACCGGCTGCCGTGTGTGTACCTGGTGGACTCCGGGGGCGCGTACCTGCCCGAGCAGGACGACGTGTTCCCCGACCGCGAGCACTTCGGCCGGATCTTCTACAACCAGGCGCAGATGTCCGGGCAGGGCATCCCGCAGATCGCCGCCGTCCTCGGCTCCTGCACCGCGGGCGGGGCGTACGTGCCGGCGATGAGCGACGAGGCCGTGATCGTCCGTAACCAGGGCACGATCTTCCTGGGCGGCCCGCCGCTGGTGAAGGCCGCGACGGGCGAGGTCGTCACCGCCGAGGAGCTGGGCGGCGGGGACCTGCACGCGAAGGTCTCCGGTGTGACCGACCACCTCGCCGTCGACGACGCCGATGCGCTCGCCCGGGTCCGCGCGATCGTCGCGACGCTCGGCCCGCGTGCTCCGCGGCCGTGGGAGGTGCGCCCCACCGAGGAGCCCGCCGTCGACCCCGCCGGGCTCTACGCCGCGGTGCCGACCGACACCCGCACCCCCTACGACGTGCGTGAGGTCATCGCCCGGGTCGTCGACGGCTCGCGGTTCGCGGAGTTCAAGTCCGAGTACGGCACCACCCTGGTCACCGGGTTCGCCCGGATCCACGGCCATCCGGTCGGGATCGTCGCCAACAACGGGATCCTGTTCTCCGAGTCCGCGACCAAGGGCGCGCACTTCGTGGAGCTGTGCGACCAGCGCGGTATCCCGCTGGTGTTCCTGCAGAACATCTCCGGGTTCATGGTCGGCCGCGAGTACGAGGCCGGTGGCATCGCCCGCAACGGCGCGAAGATGGTCACCGCCGTGGCCTCCACCCGGGTGCCGAAGCTGACCGTCGTCATCGGCGGGTCCTTCGGCGCCGGCAACTACGCGATGTGCGGGCGGGCGTACTCGCCGCGGTTCCTGTTCATGTGGCCCAACGCCCGCATCTCGGTCATGGGGGGCGAGCAGGCCGCCACCGTGCTCGGCGCCGTCGGCAACGCCGACCCGGACGCGATCCGCGCCCAGTACGAGGAGCAGGGACACCCCCTCTACTCCACCGCCCGGCTGTGGGACGACGGCGTCATCGACCCCGCCGACACCCGCACCGTCCTCGGGCTGTCCCTGTCCGTCGCCGCCAACGCGCCCCTGGCCGACCCGGCCTTCGGCGTCTTCCGGATGTGAGGGCCCCCATGGGATCGGCACTGTTCGACACCGTCCTGGTCGCGAACCGCGGCGAGATCGCGGTCCGCGTCATCCGCACCCTGCGCTCGCTGGGCGTCCGGTCGGTCGCCGTGTACTCCGACGCCGACGCCGCGGCCCCGCACGTCCGCGCCGCCGACGAGGCCGTCCGGATCGGCCCGGCCGCCGCCGGCGAGTCCTACCTGTCGGTGGAGAACGTGATCGCCGCCGCCCGGGCGACCGGTGCGCAGGCGATCCACCCCGGCTACGGCTTCCTGTCCGAGAACACCGCGTTCGCCGCCGCCTGCGAGCAGGCGGGGATCGCCTTCGTCGGGCCGCCGTCGTCGGCGATCGAGGCGATGGGCGACAAGATCCGCGCCAAGCAGACCGTCGCCAAGGCCGGGGTCCCGGTCGTGCCCGGCTCCGACGGCTCCGGCCTCACCGACGACGACCTGGCCTCCGTCGTCGCCGACATCGGCTACCCGGTGCTGCTCAAGCCGTCCGCGGGCGGCGGGGGCAAGGGCATGCGCGAGGTGCACTCCCCGGAGCAGCTGGCCGACGCGATCGCCGGTGCGCGCCGCGAGGCCCGCGGCTCCTTCGGCGACGACACCCTGCTCGTCGAGCGGCTGGTCACCACGCCGCGGCACATCGAGATCCAGGTGATGGCCGACGCGCACGGCGCCGTCGTGCACCTCGGCGAGCGCGAGTGCTCGCTGCAGCGCCGCCACCAGAAGATCATCGAGGAGGCGCCGTCGGCTCTGCTCACCCCCGCGCAGCGCGACGAGATGGGCCGCGCCGCCTGCGAGGCCGCCCGCAGCGTCGGTTACACCGGCGCCGGGACCGTCGAGTTCATCGTGAGCTCGGACCGTCCCGACGAGTTCTTCTTCCTCGAGATGAACACCCGCCTGCAGGTCGAGCACCCGGTCACCGAGGAGGTCACCGGCCTGGACCTGGTCGAGCTGCAGCTGCGCGTCGCCGCGGGGGAGCCGCTGCCGATCACCCAGGACGACGTGGTGCTCACCGGGCACGCGATGGAGGCCCGGGTGTACGCCGAGGCCGCTGCGGTGTCCGGCGACGCGCTCACCTTCCTCCCCTCCGGCGGGCCGGTGCTGGACTGGACGCCGCCGCCCGGGGTGCGGGTCGACGCCGGGATCGAGACCGGCACCGTCGTCGGGTCCGACTACGACCCGATGCTGGCCAAGGTCATCGCCCACGGCGCCACCCGCGACGAGGCGCTGCGCCGGCTCGACGCCGCGCTGCGCGACACGGTGCTGCTCGGGCTCGACTCCAACATCGGGTTCCTGCGGGCCCTGCTCGCCGACGACGACGTCCGCGCCGGTGACCTCGACACCGGGCTGATCGCCCGGCGCGGTGCCGCGCTCGTCGACGACACGGTGCCCGCCGACGTCCTCGGTGCGGTCGCGGGTCTCGGGCTGCTGCGCCGGGAGCCGGCCGGGCCCGTGGTGGACCCTTTCGACGTCCCCGGTGGCTGGCGGGTCGGGGAGCCCGCCTGGACGGTGAGCCGCCTGGTCACCGGTGGCGCCGACGGCGCCGTGGAGGTCCGGGCCCGCGGGCGGGCCGCCGGGTTCGACCTGGCGCTGCCCGGCAGTGGGGACCCGGGCAGCGTGCCCGCGTCCGTCGCACCCGAGGCGGCGGCCGTGCGGTGCCGCACCGTCGCCGTCGCACCGGGGGTCGTGGAGCACACCCAGGACGGCCGCACCCGCCGGTTCGCCGTCGCCGAGGGTGCCGACGGGGTCGTCTGGATCGGCCGTGACGGGCAGGCCTGGGGCGTGCGCGAGCAGGCGCCGACGGAGGCCGCCGCGGCCGCAGGCGGTGCGGGCGGGCCGATCGTCTCGCCGATGCCGGGGACGGTGACGGTCGTCGAGGTCGCCGACGGGGACACCGTCGTCGCAGGTCAGAAGCTGGTCGTCGTCGAGGCCATGAAGATGGAACACGTGCTCACCGCCCCCGTCGACGGGACGGTGCGCGAGCTGAGGGCCCGGGCCGGAGCCACCGTCGCGAAGGACGCGGTGCTGCTCGTGGTCGAGCCCGCCACGCAGGAGGAGCAGGCATGACCACCGCCCAGGACACCACCACCGCCGAGGAGTACGAGGCGCTGCGCGCCTCGGTCGAGGAGTTCGCGCGCAAGGAGGTCGCGCCCGTCATCGGCGACCTCTACATCCGCGAGGAGTTCCCCTACGACATCACCGCCAAGATGGGCGAGATGGGGTTGTTCGGCCTGCCCGTCCCCGAGTCCTACGGCGGCATGGGTGGCGACTACCACGCCCTCTGCCTGGCCCTGGAGGAGCTCGCCAGGGTCGACTCCTCGGTCGCGATCACCGTGGAGGCCGGCGTCGGGCTCGGTGCCATGCCGATCCTGCGCTTCGGCACCGACGAGCAGAAGGCGCGCTGGCTGCCCGACCTGGCCGCGGGCCGCACGCTCGGCGCGTTCGGCCTCACCGAGCCCGGCGGTGGCTCCGACGCCGGCGCCACCCGCACCACCGCCCGGCTCGACGGCGACGAGTGGGTGATCAACGGGTCGAAGTGCTTCATCACCAACTCCGGCACCGACATCACCTCGGTCGTCACCGTCACCGCCGTGACGGGCGAGAAGCCCGACGGTCGCAAGGAGATCTCGGCGATCCTCGTCCCGGCGGGCACGCCCGGGTTCACGGTGAGCGAGAAGTACTCCAAGGTCGGCTGGAACTGCTCCGACACCCGCGAGCTCTTCTTCGACGACGTCCGCGTCCCCGAGGCGAACCTGCTCGGCGAGCGCGGCCGCGGCTACGCCCAGTTCCTGTCCATCCTCGACGAGGGCCGGGTCGCGATCGCGGCGCTGGCGACCGGGCTGGCTCAGGGCTGCGTCGACGAGTCCGTCCGCTACGCCGGTGAGCGCGAGGCGTTCGGGAACACCATCGGCAGCTACCAGGCGATCCAGTTCAAGATCGCCGACATGGAGGCCCGCGCGCACACCGCGCGGCTGGCCTGGCAGCACGCCGCGCGGCTGCTCGTCGCGGGGGAGCCGTTCAAGAAGGAGGCGGCGATCGCCAAGCTCGTCTCGTCGAACGCCGCGATGGACAACGCGCGCGACGCCACCCAGATCTTCGGCGGCTACGGCTTCATGAACGAGTACCCGGTCGGGCGGTTCTACCGCGACGCCAAGATCCTCGAGGTCGGCGAGGGCACCTCCGAGGTGCAGAAGATGCTGATCGCGCGGCACCTGGGCCTGTAGCGACGATCTGTTCGGTCCCCGAACGACATTCCCGTCACGCGCGTGACGACCGTGATGCGGTGCCGCGCGCGTGACGGGGGTAGACCGGTGTCATGAGCAACGAGGTCAACCACCAGGTACGGCTCGCCGCACGCCCGCAGGGCACCCCCGGCCCGGAGGTGTGGGAGCACACCACCGAGCCGGTGCCCGAGCCCGGCGAGGGCCGCATCGTCGTCCGGGTCAGCCACATCTCGCTGGACCCGGCGATGCGCGGCTGGATGAACGAGGGGCGTTCGTACGCGCCCCCGGTCGGGATCGGCGAGGTGATGCGCGCGCTCGGCCTCGGTGAGGTCGTCGCCTCCAGGAACGCGGACTTCGCCGTCGGCGACACCGTCACCGGTGTGCTCGGCGTGCAGGAGTACGTGGAGAGCGACGGCCGCGGCCTGCAGAAGGTCTCCCCGACCGCGGACGTGCCGCCGGAGCGCTACCTCGCGCTGCTCGGCATGACCGGCATGACCGCCTACTTCGGGCTGTTCGACGTCGGTGCGCTGAAGGAGGGCGACACGGTCGTCGTCTCCGGTGCGGCCGGCGCCGTCGGGTCGGTGGTCGGGCAGCTCGCGAAGGTCAAGGGCGCCCGGGTCGTCGGCATCGCGGGCGGCCCCGAGAAGTGCGCGTGGATCACCGGCGAGCTCGGGTTCGACGCCGCGATCGACTACCGCTCCGAGAACGTGTCGCAGCGCCTGAAGGAGCTCGTCCCCGAGGGCGTCGACGTGTACTTCGACAACGTCGGCGGGGACATCCTCGACGCCGTGCTCGGCAGGCTCGCGATGCACGCCCGCGTCGTCATCTGCGGTGCGATCAGCCAGTACAACGCCGAGGGCGGCATGACCGGCCCGAAGAACTACATGAACCTGCTGGTCAACCGGGCCCGCATGGAGGGCTTCCTGGTCGGCGACTACCTCCCCCGCTGGGGTGAGGCGGGCACGGAGCTCGCCGGCTGGCTCGCCGAGGGCCGCCTGCGCAGCCGTGAGGACGTCGTCGACGGCACGGTCGCGGACTTCCCGGAGGTCTTCCTCAAGCTCTTCCGTGGCGAGAACACCGGCAAGCTCGTGCTCCGCCTGAAGCGGGCCTGACCCCGGCGGGCACCATGGCGGGGTGCGCCCCGCCATGGCCCGGACCGCCGTCGTCGTCTCGGGGGCGGCGATCCTCGTCGTCGAGACCCTCGCGACCCGGCTCGTCGCGCCCTACGTCGGACTGACGCTCGAGTCGACCACCGCCGTGATCGGGGTGGCCCTCGCCGGGATCGCGGCGGGCGCCTCGCTGGGTGGGCGGTGGGCCGACGAGCGCGACCCGGTGGCGGTCGCCGCGCTCATGATGGTCGTCGGCGGGCTCGGCACCCTCGCCGTGCGGCCGGTGGTCCGGCTGCTCGGGCCGCTGCTCGGCGCGGGGCCGTACGCCGCCGTGGTGCTCGTCGCCGCGTCCACCCTGGTCTCGGTGACGGCGCTCGCCGCGGTCACCCCTGCCGTCACCAAGGCCCGGCTGACCGGGCTGGACCGTTCGGGCGAGGTCGTCGGCGGGCTGTCCGCGGCGGGCACCCTCGGGTCGCTCGCCGGGACCTTCCTCACCGGGTTCGTGCTGGTCGCGCTCCTGCCGGTGAGCGCGATCCTGCTGGTCACCGCGGCCGCCTGCCTCGTGCTCGGGCTCGTCCTGGCGCCCCGGCGGCGGCGTTCGGACATCGCGAAGGGTGGTGCCGCGGCACTGCTGCTGGCCGTCGCGCTCGTCGCGCTGCCGGGGCGCTGCGACGCCGACACCACCTACTACTGCGCCGCCGTCCGGACCGACCCCGCGGACCCGGCCGGTCGTTATCTGGTGCTCGACGACCTGCGCCACTCCTACGTCCGCCTCGGCGACCCCGCGCACCTGGAGTTCGCCTACACCAAGCGGTTCGCCGCGGCCGTCGACACCGCGTTCGGGCAGGGGCGCCCGGTCGACGCGGTGCACATCGGCGGCGGCGCGCTGACCATGCCGCGCTGGCTCGCCGCGACCCGCCCCGGCAGCACCTCGACCGTGCTGGAGCTGGACCAGGGCGTGATCGACCTCGGCGTCCGCTCCCTGGACGCGGGCGGGATCCCCGGCACCACCGTGCGCACCGGCGACGCCCGGGTGAACCTCGCCGCGCTGCCCGACGACTCCGCCGACCTCGTCGTCGGCGACGCCTTCGGTGCCCGCTCGGTGCCCTGGCACCTGTCCACCGCGGAGTTCCTCGGCGAGGTGGCGCGGGTACTGCGCCCGGGCGGGATCTACGTCCTCAACGTGATCGACCGGTACCCGCTCGACCTGGTGAAGGCCGCCACCGCGACCGTCGGGTCCCGGTTCGCGACGACGATGCTCCTCGCCCTCCCCGACGAGTTCGCCCCCGGCGGCGGCGGGAACGTCGTGGTCGTCGCCTCGGACCGGCCGCTCGACCCGGCCGCTCTCGGCGCCGCCGTCGCCCGCTCCGAACCGGCCGGCACGGTCCTCGACCCGGCCCGCACCGCCGCGTTCACCGCGGGGACGCCGGTCCTGACCGACGACCGCGCCCCGGTGGACCAGCTGATCACCACCGGGCTGACGGGGTAGGTCACCGGCCCACCCGCCGGGGCGCTGTGCCCCCGCCCTGCACGCCGTGGCCGCTGTGCCGCGCCGGGGCGCCTGCGCCGTCCCACTGCTCGGAGCCGCGGTGCGCCGAGATGCAGCTCAGCGGGGTCTGCGGATCTCCGGCGCCCGCTGAGCTGCATCTCGACGCAGATGGTCCGGCGGTCCGGCGGGCCCCGTGCGTCGAGATGCAGCTCAGGGCGCTCGGCAGGCCGGGGCGGCGGCCCTCGGCTGCATCTCGGCGACATCGGCCCGGGCGCGGACGGTCAGGCGGGCCGGCGCGGGCCCCGCCCGACCGGGAGGCGAGGCCCGGCCGCGCGGGGTCCGGATCACGCTAGGGTCGGCGACGGGGTCCGGTGGGCCCCGTCGGACGATCGAGGGGGAGACGGGCGTGGCGACCTGGGAGGACCTGAAGGCCTACGTCGTGGTCCGGTACGAGATCGTCCGCCAGGGTGCGGACGAGCTGCGGTTCCGGCTGCCGACGACCGAGGACCGGGACCAGCTCGTCGTCGTGAAGCGGGTGCGGGAGGGTGCGGGCCGCCCCGGCGTCGAGGTCACCGATGCGGCGGCCGCGGTCGCCGACCCGGACCAGGAGTGGGTGCAGATCGAGTCCCCGGTCGCGCGGCTCGGCGAGGTCGACCTCGGCCGCGCCCTGGAGCTCGCGGGGCCGTCGGTGGTCGGGGGGCTGGCCGCGGAGGAGGGCGTCGTGGTGTTCCGGCACTCGATCCCGCTCGGCCCGGCCGCGCTGGACGGGTTCGAGTTCCCGTTCCGCCAGGTCGTCCACCTCGCCGACGAGCTGGAGCACGCGCTCACCGGGCGCGACGACCACTGAGGTCGGGCCGTGCGGCCGCCGTCACACTTGACCTGAAGTCCGGTTCAGCTATCAGGCTGCGGGCATGGCCGACTACACGCTTCCGGACCTGCCCTACGACTACTCCGCTCTGGCCCCGCACATCGCGCCCGAGATCATGGAGCTGCACCACTCCAAGCACCACAACACCTACGTCCAGGGCCTCAACACCACCCTCGACAAGCTCGCCGAGGCCCGCGACAGGAACGACTTCGGCGCCGTCGTCGGACTCGAGAAGACCCTCGCGTTCAACCTCGGCGGCCACGTCAACCACTCCGCCTTCTGGAACAACCTCTCCCCCGACGGCGGCGACAAGCCCACCGGCGACCTCGCCGCCGCCATCGACGCCGACTTCGGCTCCTTCGACGGCTTCCAGGCCCACTTCACCGCCGCCGCCACCACCATCCAGGGCTCCGGCTGGGCCGTCCTCGGTCACGACCGGCTCGGCGACCGCCTGCTCATCCACCAGCTCTACGACCAGCAGTCCCAGCTCCCCGCCGGCCAGACCCCCATCGTCCTGCTCGACATGTGGGAGCACGCCTTCTACCTGCAGTACAAGAACGTCAAGCCCGACTACGTCAAGGCCTGGTGGAACGTCGTCAACTGGGCCGACGCCGCCGAGCGGTTCGCCCGGGCGCGGGCGTGACGGTCGCCGATCCGGCCGGGGGCCTGCGGGCGGCGTTCCGTGGGCACCCCGCCGGGGTCGCCGTGCTCACCACGACCGGGCCCGACGGGCCGGTCGGGATGACGGCGTCGTCGGTCGCCTCGGTCGGGGTGGACCCGCCCGCAGTGTCGTTCTCGACCGCCCGTGACTCGCGGCTGGCCGGTGCGCTCGCCGGGGGCGGGACGGTCGTCGTGCACCTGCTCGACGACACCGACACCGGTCTCGCGGCGGCGTTCGCCGTCCCGGGCGCGAAACGGTTCGGAGCGGGTGTCCGGTGGATGGCCCTGCCGACCGGGGAGCCGTGGCTGGTCGACGTGGGCACCGCGCTGCGCTGCCGGGTCCTGTCGGTCTCCGAGGTCGGCGCGTCGCTGCTGGTCGCGGCCGAGGTCGTCGAGCTGCTCGGGCTGCGCCGTCGCGGCCGACCCCTGGTGTGGGTGGGACGGGCCTACCGCGGCGTCCCCGTCGAGGACACGGACGCGGTCACAGCGGCTGCGGATGCACGTCCAGCGCCTGGTCGATGACCGTGCGCAGGCGGTTGAGCAGCTCGTCGGCCTCGCTCCAGGTGACCGCGCCGGTCGCGACGCCGTGGCGCAGCTCCTCGGCGATGGTGCGGGCGAATCCGGTGGACCAGGCGTGACGGGGGTCGATGCTCCGCATGGACGAATTTTGCCCTACGCGACGTGCTGCGTTCACCCCGGGTGCTCGATTCGTTCACAGTGCGTGTGCGACAGGGTGGGCGAAACCGGTGACGTCCGGCGATGCACACCGCAAGGACCCGGGGCGGTCCGCGGGCCGGCCGGTGACGCATCGGCGACGACGATGGTCCGATCGGCGGGACCCGGCGCACCCGCGGGTGGTCCCGCGGCGCCGTTCCCGGGGGTCGGATCGACGATTCGCCCGGTGTGCGTCACGATGATCGCCCGGCCCCCGGGCGAATCGATCCAGACGGAGTGTGCGCGTGACCACCTCGGAGTACAGCAGCATCACGCCCGGGGACCTGGCCATCGACACGCTCGGCCCGGCCCGCATCACCTCGCCGCTGGCGCCGCTGCTCGACGCCCGCCGCACCACCGAGCACTACGTGGACGCCGGTGACCGGGTCCTGCTCGACGACACCGCCGCCGGGATCCGCGCCCGCGGCGTCGAACCGGAGGAGCTGCCGGGCCTGGAACCGTGCGGGCCGCGCCGGCAGATCTACTTCGACCCGTCGAAGACCCGCGCCGGGATCGTCACCTGCGGCGGCCTGTGCCCGGGGCTCAACGACGTCATCTCCGGCCTGGTCCGCACCCTGACCTACCACTACGGCGTGCGCCGGGTCGTCGGGTTCCGCAACGGCTACCGCGGCTTCGTCTCCTCCTACGGTCACGACGTCGTCGAGCTGAGCCCGGAGTCGGTGCGCGACATCCCGGTCGACGGCGGCACCTTCCTCGGCACCTCACGCGGCCCGCAGGACCCCGAGGAGATCGTCGACTGCCTCGAGCAGATGCACCTCAACGTGCTGTTCGTGATCGGCGGCGACGGCACCATGCGTGGCGCGATGGAGATCGCCAGGGTGGTGGGGGAGCGGGGGCTGCGGATCGCCGTCGTCGGGATCCCGAAGACGATCGACAACGACATCCCGTTCATCGACCAGTCCTTCGGCTTCCAGACGGCGTTCTCCCAGGCCAGCGAGGCCATCCGGTCGGTCACGGTGGAGGCCAAGTCCACCCCCGGCGGCGTCGGCCTGGTCAAGCTGATGGGCCGGCACTCCGGCTTCATCGCCTGCTACGCCTCGCTCGTGCGTTCCGACGCCGACGCCGTCCTGATCCCCGAGGTGCCCTTCGAGCTGGACGGCGAGACCGGTCTGCTGAACCACCTGCGACGACGGGTGTCCCAGCGCGGGCACGCGGTCGTCGTCGTCGCGGAGGGGGCGGGGCAGGAGATGCTGCCGCCGGTCGGGCGCACCGACGCCTCCGGCAACGCGAAGCTCTCCGACGTCGGCCCCTGGCTCAAGGATCGCATCGCCGACTCCTTCGCCGACGCCGGGATGGAGACCACCGTCCGCTACGTCGACCCGAGCTACATCATCCGTAGCGTCCCCGCGAACCCCTATGACAGCGTCTACACCGTCCGGCTGTCCCAGGCGGCGGTGCACGCCGCCATGTCCGGGCGCACCGCGATGGTGGTCGGACGGGTGCGGCGTCGGTTCGTGCACATCCCGATGAGCCTGGCCGTCAGCCGTCGCAACCAGGTGGACCCGCACGGTGACCTGTGGATGGCCGTGCTGGAGTCGACCGGCCAGCCGTGGCGCTTCGGCGAGGACTCCGGCGCGCCGACCCGGGCCCCGCACACCTGACCGACGTCCTAGTTGAGGTGGGCCCGGTGCTTCATCGCCTCGGTGCGCACCTCGTCCAGCACCTCGGCGCCCGAGCGCGACCCGCGCCCCGGACCGTCCACCCAGGACTCCATCAGCCGGGCCGCCTCGTCCCAGCGGGCCTGCGCGGCGAGCACCTCGCCGAGCTCGCGGATGAGCTCCGGGCCCTGGTGGCGCAGGCCCAGCCGCATCCGGAGCACCCACTCCAGGCCGTCGTGGTCGCGGGAGCGGCCGTAGGTCGCCCGCAGGTTCTCCAGCATCCGGGCGAGGATCTGGCGGGTCGAGGTGCGCGGCAGCATGCCCGAGTCGAAGGGCACCTCCGGGCCGGCGCCCGTCGTCGCGCGGAAGAGCTCCTCGCAGCCCGCCGGGTCGAGCCGCCTGCCGCCGCCGAAGGCGTCGACGAGGCGCTGGGTGCCGGGCACCCGCACCAGGAAGTGCCCGGGCATGCCGACGCCCTCCAGCGGCACCCCGGCCCGGCGGCCCACCTCGATCGCGACGACCGACAGGGTGATCGGGATGCCGGTGCGGCGTTCGAGGACGTCGGGCAGGAAGGAGTTGCGCGGGTCGGCGTAGTCGGTGGAGTTGCCGCGGAACCCGGCCTCGGTGAACAGCCGGTGCAGCAGCGACTCGAACCCGGTGACACCCTCGGCGAGCTCGTCGAGCGTCGCGCGGGCCCGTGCGGTGGACACCGCCGCGACCTCCGGATCCGGGGCGGCGCCGGCGGCGATCGCCAGTGCGGCCTCGTCGAGCGGCGGTTCGGGCCCGGTCACCATCCGTAGGAAGCGGGTCACCGGGTCGGCGCGGTCGTGCCGGGTCACCCCGGGACCGTACCGGGATTCACGGGGGCGACATCGTGACGCGCACGACCGTGCCCGTCACCTGACCGGGATCGTCCTCCGCGGTCCACACCTGCAGCACGTCCGACAGCTCCGAGGCCAGCCACATCCCCCGGCCACGGTTCCCGGCGACCGGTGGCGCGGCGAGCCCGGGGAACGCGAGCCGGCACGTCGCGGCGTCGCTCATCTCGGAGACCAGCCCCGCCTCGGTGCGCCACATCCGCAGGACCGGGTGACCCGACCCGTGCTCGACGCCGTTGCTGATCAGCTCGTTGACCGCCAGCACGAGGTCGGAGATCCGGCTGGGCCCCAGCCCGGACAGCTCGGCCTGCCGCTCGACGACGCGCCGCATCGACCCGAGGTCGTCCAGGGTCACCGGCAGCGTCACGATCGCCGGCCCCAGCTCATCCGGCGGGCACTGCGGGTTCTCGGCCAGCAGATCGTGGTCGTCGCGCCGGCAGCCGCTCGGGACCGGGGCGCCGTCGACGAGGAACTCGTCGTGCAGGGCCCCGGCGTGCGCGCGGTCGGGCTCGACGTCGGGGAAGCAGCACAGCAGCTCGACGGGGAGTTCACGCAGGGCGTGCGAGAGGGCGAGATCGAGGCGGGTCCAGTAGGCGGCGTCCGCGCCGGGCAGCTCGACCGGCTGGCCGACCGTGCACACCCCGGACGCGCCGTCGGCCAGCGCCCCGCGCACCGCGCGGCTCCAGCGTCCCGCGACCGTGAACGGCGGGGCCGAGTGCATCCTGTCCGGCGTGCGGAACTCCACCCCGGCGTCGTGGCCGAGGGAGCGGCGCAGCACCGCGGCACACCGCGGGTCGACCACCACGAGCGCACGACGGCCCGCCTCCAGTGCCCCGGCCACCGGTGCGGTGAGGGCGGCGGCCTGGTGTTCGGGATCCCGGTACGGCACGGCCCGGTGGACGAGGCCGTCCGGGTCGGGACGCGAGGTGGTGGTGGCGGTCATCGGCGGTCGGGGGCGGTCGGGGTCATGGGGCGTAGGCCTTCCACGTCGAAGCTGTGCCCATCTGCTCAAGGCGGCTCCTGACGAGGTGACCTTAACCAAGCCGCACCTGTCGTGTGGTGCGGGGCGTGTGTGTTCGACGACGTCGCACCCCCCGGCGGCCCGCGGTGCGGTAGGGAAAGCTGGAAACGGATCACCCATCACGCACCACGAACGGAGTGACAGATGCGCGTCTTCGACGGAGTGGACGAGCTGCGGGCGGCCAAGGGGACCGAGATCGGGACCTCGCCCTGGCTGACCGTCACGCAGGAGCGGATCGACGGTTTCGCCGACGCCACCGACGACCACCAGTGGATCCACGTCGACGCCGAGCGGGCCGCGTCCGGACCGTTCGGCGCCACGATCGCCCACGGCTTCCTGTCGCTGTCGCTGCTGCCCAAGCTGGTCCAGTCCGTCTACAAGGTGGACGGGGTCAAGATGGGCGTGAACTACGGCCTCAACAAGGTCCGGTTCACCAGCCCGCTGCCGGTGGGCAGCCGGATCCGCGGCCGGGTCGAGCTGACCGACGTCAGCGACGTCTCCGGTGGCGTCCAGCTCACCATCGGCGTGACCGTCGAGGTCGAGGGATCCGAGAAGCCCGCCCTGGTCGCCGAATGGCTGACCCGGCAGTTCGTCTAGGAGGAGAGAACCCATGCGTGATGCGGTGATCTGCGAGCCGCTGCGGACCCCGGTCGGCGGGTTCGGGGGGTCGCTGCGCGACGTCCCGGCCCACACCCTCGCCGCGACCGTGATCCGCGCCCTGATGGAGCGGACCGGGCTGGACCCCGACGTCGTCGAGGACGTCGTGCTGGGCCACTGCTACCCGACGATGGACGCCCCGGCGATCGGACGGGTCGCCGCGCTCGACGCCGGCCTGCCGGTGACCGCGGGCGGCATCCAGATCGACCGCCGCTGCGGCTCGGGCCTGCAGGCCGTGCTCTACGCGGCCGGCCAGGTCCGGACGGGCGCGGCGGAGGTCGTGCTGGCCGGTGGCGCCGAGTCGATGTCGGGCGCGTCGTTCTACTCCACCGGGATGCGCTGGGGGGTCAAGGGCGGCGGGGTGATGCTGAACGATTCGCTGGCGCGCGGCCGCGTCACCGCCGGCGGGAAGAACTTCCCGGTGCCGGGCGGGATGCTGGAGACCGCGGAGAACCTGCGCCGCGACTACGCGATCGGTCGCGCCGAGCAGGACGAGTACGCCGTCCGCTCGCACCACCGGGCCGCGGCCGCGCAGGAGTCCGGGGTGTTCGCCGAGGAGATCGTCCCGGTGACCGTGCCCGGCCGGAAGGGCGACACCGTCGTCGAGCGCGACGAGCACGTCCGCCCCGACTCGACGGTCGAGAAGCTGGCGACGCTGCGCCCGATCCTGGGCAAGGACGACCCGGACGCCACCGTGACCGCGGGCAACGCGTCGGGCCAGAACGACGGCGCCGCGATCTGCGTGGTGACCAGCCCGGAGAAGGCCGCCGAGCTGGGACTGCGCCCGCTGGCGAAGGTCGTGTCCTGGGGCCTGGGCGGGGTCCCGCCCAAGACGATGGGCATCGGCCCGGTCCCGGCGACGGCCAAGGCCCTGGACGTGGCCGGGCTGACCCTGGCCGACATCGACCTGATCGAGCTGAACGAGGCGTTCGCCGCGCAGGTGCTGGCCTGCACGCGGGAGTGGAAGTTCACCGACGCCGACTTCGAGCGCACCAACGTGCACGGCTCGGGGATCTCGATGGGGCACCCGGTCGGTGCCACCGGCGGCCGCATCCTGGCCACCCTCACCCGCGAGATGGCGCGTCGCGACGCCCGTTACGGGCTGGAGACGATGTGCATCGGCGGCGGCCAGGGCCTCGCCGCGGTGTTCGAGAAGGTGTGACCCGTAGCCGGGGCGGCCGTGCACGGCCGCCCCGGCGAGATCGGTCAGTGCCCGGCGTTCTTCGCGCGCTCGTAGGACGCCTTGATCTCGCGCTCGGCGTCGGCCCGGCCGACCCAGGACGCACCCTCGACGCTCTTGCCCGGCTCGAGGGTCTTGTAGATCTCGAAGAAGTGCTGGATCTCCGCCCGGTCGAACTCGGCCAGGTGGTGGATGTCGCGCAGGTGCTCCTGGCGGGGGTCGTCCGAGGGGACGCAGAGGACCTTGTCGTCGCCGCCCTTCTCGTCCTTCATCCGGAACATGCCGATCGCGCGGGAGCGGATGACGCACCCGGGGAAGGTCGGCTCCTGCACCAGGACCAGGGCGTCCAGCGGGTCCCCGTCCTCGCCCAGGGTGTCGTCGATGAACCCGTAGTCGGCGGGGTACTGGGTGGCGGTGAACAGGGTGCGGTCGAGCCGGATACGTCCGGTCTCGTGATCGACCTCGTACTTGTTCCGGCCGCCCTTGGGGATTTCGATGGTGACGTCGAAGTCCACGGTTCGTTGCTCCTTGAAGAGGGTCAGCGGTCTTGTGTCACGGCTCCACCGGATCCGGGGCGGGGCCGCTGGCCCGCCCGCTCCGGCGGTGTCGGTGCTGCCCCCTAGTGTGAGGGACCGGGTGGGCACGGGTGCACGCCGGTGAGGGCGGAGCGGGCCGATGTGGCCCGCGTCGCACCACCGTGCGGGCAGGTCGGTCGCCGGACGAGCAGGTACAGGAGGGTCCGTGGGACGCAGGCATCGCCGGCCGGAGCGCAGCTACCGGCGGTTCGCCGTGGTCGCGGTCGCGGTGATGGCACTGGCCTCGCTGTTCGGCGCCGTCGCCCTGGCCGGGCCGGACGCCCGCAGCTCGTTCGGGCTCGGCACCACCGCCACCCGGTACCCGCCGGTCCCGATGCCCGCGCTGCGCCCCCTCACGCCGACGGCGCCGGTGCCGAGCGCCGCCGGGATCACCCAGGCCCTGTCCTCCCAGCTCGACGCGCCCGAGCTCGGCGAGGTCACCGGGGTGGTCATGGACTCCGCGGCCCCGCGCGGGGTGAAGCCGATCTGGGAGCGTGACGGCGACCGCGGCATGGTCCCCGGCTCCACGACGAAGCTGCTCACCGCCGCGGCCGCGCTGCTGTCGCTGAACCCGACCGACCGGCTCGCGACCCGGGTCGTGCCCGGTCCGTCCCCGGACTCGGTCGTCCTCGTCGGGTCCGGCGACCCGTCGCTGACCGCGCTGCCCGACGGGCAGGACGGGCTCTACCCGGAGCCCGCGCGGATCACCGACCTCGCCGAGCAGGTGAAGAAGGCCGTCGGCCGCCCGATCACGACGGTCTACACCGACGCGAGCCTCTGGACGGGCCCGGCCGAGTCCCCGGGCTGGGGGCCCACCGATGTCGCGGACGGCTACGTCGCCCCGATGTCGGCGCTGATGCTCGACGGCGGCCGCACCGACCCGCTGCAGCAGGACGGCCCGCGCAGCACCGACCCCGCCGCGGCCGCCGGGAAGGCGCTGGCCCGCGCGCTCGGCGCCTCCGACGTCCTCGAGGGTGTCGCCGCTGCGAACGCGCCGGTGCTGGGCAGCGTGTCCTCCCCGCCGATCGCGAGCCTGATCGAGTACATGCTCACCGCCTCGGACAACGTCACCGCCGAGGCGATGGCCCGTCAGGTCGCGGTGTCCAAGGACGGCGAGGCCTCGTTCGACGGCGCCTCGAAGGCCGTCACCGAGGCGCTGGTCCAGGCCGGTTACGACGTGTCCGGGCTGGAGCTCGCCGACGGCAGCGGCCTGTCCCGGGACAACCTGATCCCGGCCCGGCTGCTCGGCGCGGTGCTGTCCTCGGCCGCCGCCCAGTCCGACAGCCCGACCGACGTGCAGTTCCTGCGCCCGATCCTCACCGGGCTCCCGGTCGCCGGCGGTGGCGGGACGCTCGCCGACCGGTTCGGCGACCCGCGGTCGGTCGCCGGGCGCGGTGTCGTGCGCGCCAAGACCGGCACGCTGTCCGGCGCCTCCAGCCTCGCCGGGGTCGTCACCGACGTCGACGGCAGGCTGCTGGTGTTCGCGCTGCTGTCCAACGGCACCTCGCCCGCCGACGCCCGGCCCGCGCTGGACCGCATCGCGGCGACGCTGTCGCGCTGCGGCTGCCGCGGCTGACCCGGTCTCGCGCACCCGTCGTCGCGGGTAGCGTGGGACGCATGGAGACCGACACGACCGGCCCGGTCACCGGCCGCCCCCGGCCCGACCGCACCGGCGCCGGACTGCCGGTGAACTGGTCCCTGGCCGCGTCGACGGCGGCATCGCTGATGCCCGCCGGGCCCCGCACCACGCCCGCGGTGGCGGGCGCGCTGGTGGAGCGCCTGCGCACCGACTCCGCCCGCGCCGAGGGACACGTCCGCGAGGTCACCGGCCTCGGGGCGGACCTGCCGCTGCTGCCCGCCGACGTGCTGGACCGGCCCGCCTGGGCGCGTGCCGCCGTCGGGGGGATGGAGGCGCTGACCTCCGGCGCCCGGCTGCCCGACTCGCCGTGGCCGCTGCGCACGGTCACCGCGGCGGGCTCGGGGGTGCAGCTCGGCGCGCTGCTCGCCTACATGGGTGCCCGCGTGCTCGGCCAGTACGACCCGTTCGGCGGGCCCGGCGGGGAGGGGCGGCTCATCGTCGTCGCCCCGAACGTCTACGCCGCCTCGCGCTCGCTCGACGTCGACGGCGACCAGTTCGGCCTCTGGGTCTGCCTGCACGAGGCCACCCACCGGCTCCAGTTCACCGCGGTGCCGTGGCTGCGCGACCACTTCGCCGGGCTGGTGACCGAGCTGCTGTCGCTGCAGGAACCGGACACCGCGCGGCTCGCCCGGCTGCCCGACGCGATCCGCGCGCTGCGCGGCGAGGACGGCCGCAAGGCCGACGTGCTCGCGCTGGTCGAGCTTCTGCAGGGCCCCGAGCAGCGGGCCGTGCTCGACCGGCTGCTCGCCCTGTCGACCCTGCTGGAGGGGCACGCCGACCACGTCATGGACGCCGTCGGGCCGGACGTGGTCCCCGACGTCGCGCTCATCCGGCGCCGGTTCACCGAGCGCCGCCGCGGCGGCGGGCTGATCGACCGGATCCTGCGCGCGCTCCTCGGGGTCGAGGCCAAGATGCGCCAGTACGCCGTCGGCGCCGCGTTCTGCCGGGCCGTCGAGCGCGAGGCCGGGATGGCCGGGATCAACCGGGTCTGGGAGTCGCCGGAGACGCTGCCGACCCGCGCCGAGCTGGACGACCCCGCCGCGTGGCTGCGCCGCGTCGCCTGACGGGTCACGGGCTCGCCGCGGCCGGCCGGGTCCGGCGTGCCGTGCGGGCTGCACTGGACCGGCTGCCCGGTGACGTGGCGGCCGCCCCGCCGCTGGTCGCCTGCTC